>CAMVHY010000103.1 GCA_947167415.1 uncultured Clostridia bacterium | reverse complement strand
GAATTATATGCATGATTCGGAAATGATAAGCAAATTTTTGAAGCTAATAAAAGTTAGCACTTGCTTAATGGAATTTGAAAATATTAGGATTTTAAAAGAATTACGAAGCGATGTAAATAGAACTGTAAATTGTGAAACAGCTAATTTAAATAAAATGATAAAAGCATCGTGTGATGCTGTAAATGATATAAAATATATAATTGAAAAGGTGGGATTAAATTATTTGCCTGAAGATTTGCAAATGATAGCGTTTTATAGATTAAAATATAGACATGCGACTTTAAAAGAATTAGGAGAAAAGTTTTGTCCGATATTGAGTAAATCAAGCGTGCATTATAAGTTAAAAAATATTAAAATGATTGCGCAGGAGTTGCGAAAAAATAAAAATAAGGAAAAATAGGAATTGGATTGGGAGCGAGCAAAGAATTTTTGTCTTTTATTTTTGTTTTTGTTAAATGCTTTTTTGTTTGTTAGCATAAATATTTTTGGCGATAAATATAAATTGGATATTGATAATAAGATAGCTATTTTGGATTTGCTTGAAAAGAATAATTTAAAGTTTGATGCTGATTTAAAAAAGTTTTCGCCAAAAAGAAATATGAGCGTTGTTGATTATAAATTTGATTTTGATAGTTTAAAAAAAATATTTTTAAATTTTGATGTAAAGAATATAAGACTAAACGTGTTTGATAAAAATGGTTTTGATTGTGATTTTGAGTTAAAAAAAAAATTAGGGATTAAAGAAATAAAAAAAATTTGTGATGATATTGTTGCGCAAATAAATTTTTTATCGGAAGCAAATTTTGTTTTGGATAAATGGGAAAATAATTTTGTTTATTATGATAGATGTGATGGATTTTTTTTGATGGATAATTTTATAGATATTAATTTTTATGATAATCGCGAAATAAAAATGAAATGTAGGTATAAAAAAATTAATGGTTTTGTTGGAGATAAATTTGAAATTTGTTCGCCTGATTTAGTTTTGTATGAGTTTATAAAATGCGATGATGTAATAAAAAAAGAGCCAAAAGTGATAAATAAGTTTGAATTGGTTTATAAAATAAAAGATGATTTTAAAAAAAATTTTTTGGCTGCTGAGCCAATGTATTTAATAATTTATAATAGTAGTTATGAAAAATATCTTGATGCGTATTTAAAATAAGATTAAAATTTAGTAAAATAAAAAAATAATAAGAGGCTATTTATGATTTTAGATAAAGCAAAAAAATTTTTGGCGAATTTTGTAAATAAATTGTCGTCGACGCAGATTTTAATTTTTGGATTTTTATTGCTGGATTTAATTGGAAGTATTTTATTATGGCTACCGATTTGTAATAAATATGAAATAAATTTTATTGATGCATTTTTTACGGCGACATCGGCGTTATGTGTAACAGGATTGACGGTAAAAAATACTTTTTTGCAATTTAGTTTGTTTGGAAAAATAATTATTATGTTGTTAATTGAAATAGGCGGACTTGGATTTATGACGATTATTGCAAGCTTTTTTATTTTTTCGGGCAAAAAAATCGGATTAAAGCAAAGATTAATTATTCAGGAGTCTTTGAATCAGTTGAATTATAAAGGTGTAGTTGCGCTGGTAAAAAAAATTTTTTATTGGGTTTTGATTATTCAGGGATTTAGTGCGTTGATTTTAGCTTTGAGATTTATGTTTTATAATAAAAATTTTTTATGGTCGATTTTTTTGGGGCTTTTTCATGCTGTGTCAGCGTTTTGTAATGCAGGATTTGATTTGATTGGAGAAGAAAGTTTATCGCCTTTTGTTGGCGATTTTATAATAAATTTGATAATTATGGGATTAATTATTATTGGTGGAATAGGATATAGTGTTTTAGCGGATTTTTTTTATGTTTTTAGAGAGTTAGCTTATAAAAAAATTAATTTTAAAAAAAAATTTGATAGATTGAAATTGCATTCGAAGTTGGTTGTGATTTTTAATGTTTTATTAATTTGTTTTGGCGGAATTTTATTTTTGACTTATGAGTTTAATAATAAATTTACGATAGGAAATTTTAGTTTATATAAAAAGATTTTAGCTGCGTTTTTTGAATCTGTAACGACGAGAACGGCAGGATTTTTTACTGTGAGTCAAAATAATTTGCGTGCATGTTCAAAATTTTTAGCGATAATTTTAATGTTTATAGGTGGATCGCCGGGAAGTACTGCTGGAGGAATAAAAACTACGGCGCTAGCAGTTTTTATTTTTTCGATTTGGTCGATTATAAAAGGCAAAAAAAATATAGAAATATTTGATAGGTCGGTATCGTTTTTAATTTTGCAAAGGGCATTAGCGATTATGGCGTTAAATTTTTTTGCGATAATATTTTCGGCGCAAGTGATAAGTTTTTTTTATAATGAATTTGATTTTTTAGATATATTATTTGAAATAACGTCGGCAGTTGGAACAGTTGGACTCGGCTTAGGAATCTCGCAAAGATTAGCTTGGTATTTTAAGTTATTGATTTGTTTGGATATGATAATCGGAAAACTTGGGCCGGTAAGTATTGCGATGGTTTTAATTGCGAGAAATAATAATAAAAATTTGGGCGAAAGACTGATAAATTGTCCGGAAGAAAAGATTATAGTTGGATAGATAATTTAATAGGAGTGAATTATTTTGAATAAAGATAAACAGTTTGCGGTTTTAGGTTTAGGAAGATTTGGACAGAGTTTAGCTTATACTTTGTTTGAAAATGGATGTAATGTTTTAGCGTGTGATCATGATTATGATATTGTGCAAGAGTTTTCATCATGTGCGACGCATGTTGTACAAGTTGATATAACAGATGAAAATGCGGTTGAAGCTTTGGGTTTAGGAAATTATGATGTTGTAATAATTGCGACTGGTTCGGATATGAATTCGAGTATTATGGCGACACTTATTGCAAAAGAAAAAGGAGCTAAATATGTTATCGCCAGAGCAGAAAATTTATTGCAAAAAAAAATTTTTGAGAAAATTGGTGCTGATCGTGTGGTTTTGCCTGAATTAGAAATGGGAATAAAATTTGCGACAGGATTAATTACTAGTAATTTGGTTGATTATATAAATTTGTCGGAAGAATATAGTATTGCAGAAATTCATGCGATAAAAGATTGGTTTGGAAAAAGTATTTTTAAATTAAATATAAGAGCAAAATTTGGTTTGAATATCATTGGAATAAAAAGAAAAAAGAAAATGATGATTTTGCCTGAGCCAAAAGAAATTATTTGCGAGGGAGATATTTTAATAATTATTGGTTTAAATACGGATATAGAAAAAGTTAGTGCGAATAAAGAAAATGGTGAGACTTTTTAATGTGTGATAAGTATAAAAAGATTTTTAGCGCGAAAAATGATTTGGTAAAAAAATTAATTGGATTGCGTGAAAAAAAAATTAGAGATATTAATAATGAATTTGTGGTTGAAGGAAAAAATTTATAGATGAAATAAGTTGTTATGTGAAAATGAAAAAGTTAATTGTGTCGGAAAAATATTTTGATTTGTATTTTAAAGATAAGAAATTTGTGTGTGATGATGTTTTTATTTTGGAAAATAAATTATTTGATAAAGTAAGCGAGGTTAAAAATTCACAGGGAATTATGGCTGTATTTGAAAAAAAAAATTTGAGTTTAGATGATTTGTTAAAAAAGATAAGTAAAAAAAATTATTTATTGGTTGCTTTAGAAAAAATAAATGATCCGGGAAACTTGGGAAATATTATTAGAAGTTGTGTTGCATTTGGAGTAGATGGATTAATTATTTCGAGAGGATCGGTTGATTTATATAATGCTAAAGTTTTAAGAGCGACGGCAGGAAATATTTTTAAAATAGATATTTGTGATGATTGTGATTTGAATTTGAGCTTAGATAAATTAAAAAATGACGGGGCAAAAATTTTTGCGACGGATTTGATTGCTGAAAAAAATATTTATGATATAAATTTTAAATTTAAGTGTGTAATTATATTTGGTAACGAAGCAAATGGAATTTCGAGTGGAATTTTATGTAAAGCAGATGAAAAAATAAAAATTAGGATGAAGAAAAATATAGAATCGTTGAATATTTCTGTCGCGGCTGGCATTTTATTAAATAAAATATTTATGGACAGGAGTGATTTTTTTGGCTTATGACGTTTGGTTTCCGTATTTGAATTTAAAAATTAAAAATTTGCCTCGGATAGCTTTTAGATTATTTGGTTTGGATATTTATTTTTATGGAATAATTATTGGTCTTGCGATTATTTTTGGAATGATTGTTGTTATATATAAAGCAAAAAAAAGTTATCAGAATGAGGATGAATATATAGATTTTATTTTTTGGGCGATAATTTTTGGAATAATCGGCGCTAGAATTTATTATGTTTTGTTCTCGTGGGATAGTTATAAATTTGATTTGAAAAAAATTTTTTTTATAAGACAAGGTGGAATTGCGATTTATGGTGCGATCATAGCGGCTGGCTTGACCGCAATTTTTTATTGCAAAAAAAGAAATCTGGATTTAAAAGTTTTTTGTGATACATGTACGTATGGATTATTGACAGGACAAATAATTGGACGTTGGGGAAATTTTTTTAATCGCGAAGCATTTGGCAGAGAAACGAATAATTTTTTTGCGATGAGATATTTAGCGTCGAAAGTTAATTTTTATGGTGGAATTAAGCCGATGATAATAGACAATTTTAAATATATACAAGTGCATCCGACATTTTTATATGAGTCTGTTTGGAATTTATTGATATTAATTTTGTTAATTTGGTATGAGGAACGAAAAAAATTTGACGGCGAAATATTTTTGATTTATTTATTTTTTTATGCTGCTGGAAGATTTTTTATAGAAGGCTTGCGAGTTGATAAATTATTATTATTTTCCGTTCCAATATCACAAATGGTTTCGGTCATAATATTTATTTTTGCTGGGATTATTTTAATTAAAAAATATTTTTTTGCAGACGATAAAAAGATATTTAAAAAATAAATTTATATGATTAAAAATTAAGCGTACATATGTACGCTTTTTTTGTTGAGAAAATATTTTTTTGTTAAAAATAAAAAACACTCGGCAATCGAGTGTGTGTAAAACTATTTTAAACTTGTTTTTGTTCATAGAAGGAATCACCGTTATCTATTTCCGGCTTATTATATACCATTTTTATCAAACGCTATCTCAGAAATATCTTCCCTAATATTTTCGTCAGCGTTATCGTACTTGCTTTTATCACATTTTTTATACACATAATTAGCGCCGTTTTTTGACGTGTTTTGCAAAATTTGATTTATATCGTCTGTAACAAATTGCTCATGTTTTGCATTGGAATCGACAAAATTTTTATCCACATTTTTATCATCGCAAAAATGCCATTCGCCTTTTTCAATATCCTTGACATAAGAAACCCAATGATTTACATCAAAGTCTCCATTTGGACGATACCCAGTGTTAAGATGCATTCCTATAGAAATTAATTCAAAATAATTATTACCGGATTTAACAAAAGCGGGCATCTTTTTTGGATTTTTTATTTGTCGTGGATAATTTGGTGAGAAGTCAGTCCAAACATTATTTTTCAAATTTGCTTGCGTCTCAGGCTGAATACTAATTACAGTCAATGTCGATTCTGAAGAAAAAAATTGCATAGATACAAAACGGTCACCATCATATAGCATACTACACTTACTACAGTACATCTGATTTTCTCCTGTAAGTTTTTC
>CAMVHY010000102.1 GCA_947167415.1 uncultured Clostridia bacterium | reverse complement strand
GGTAAAGTTAATATGAAAAAGAACGATTTAATATCGGGAAGTGAGGAAATCTTATTTTTAGATAAAGATCTAGTAATCCAACAATTGAATAAAGAAGATCGTATTACATCATGTAAAATCTTAGAAAAACATTTTTTTAAGTTGGTAGATGATTTGATACTAAAAAAATATGATTACGATGAGCTGATTACAGACGACGACCAAAAAAATGTTTTAAAGTTGTCTATGTTTAAAAACATAGTAAATCTATATGATATCTATACCCAACTGATTCCAAAAAGCATTGATATTGATAAAGATTTATTTTGTAAGGAAGAAGCAAGCGATACAAATATACGAATCGAAAATGCGGCAAAGTTATTTAAAAATAAGAAGAAAAACATAGCTGAATATGGCGAGTATGGTGTTGTAGATTTGCTCGCATTAGGATATAAGATAAAAAAAGCTTTTACGCCAAGTGAAAAAGTAATTGAGGAATTAGAGAAAAAAGGACAAGAGAGTTATTTTAGTAAATTCAAAAACTTTGGGCGTGGTCAAAATCAAGATCCAGATGTTAAATTAGCTGAAGATTATCAGCAATACAGGTTTGTGAAAACTTTCGATAAAAGCGATTTTTCGGGTCAAAAAAACGATGTTTCTATGATTAAAATTTTTTCGTCGAAGAAAAGCAAGATAGATAATGTGATCACATTTAAAAAGTTTATCAATAAAATAAAAAATAACTTCGATGAGAAAAATTTGGAATTAAAAAAAGATAAAAAGAAATTGTATTTGAAATTGGATTTTATCTTGTCTGTCGTCGATTGTTTTTGTAATGCGAAAACATGGACTAACATTGAACAGTGGTTATATACTGATTACAGTCAATTAGCTTCAAATGAAAAACACGAATATGACGTTAAGTTTATTTTAATCGAAGACCAGATTAAATCTCTTCAAAATAAAAATGAAAAACTTGGAATTCCAAGTTCGGTTATTTTACACAGTGTGTTGAATAGTAATATCTATGAAAAATATAACTTATCGAGTTTGAAATGTATGTTTGAGGGCACAATTGAAAGCAGAGCTCAATACTCCAATTATAAAATTAACTTTATAAATACGATTGCGGACAATAAAGATAAGGAAATTTATGTAATGACAGCGTCAGAATTCATGGAAACGTTGTGTTTTTTTGTCGAGTCTATTAGCTTGGAACCCACGGAAAAAAGTAGACAAACTGTTAGTACTATACTTGGTATAGCTTCGGCAAGTAATAGTACAAACGCATCTATTACTTTTTGGAGAGAATTGTATTGTGGTTTAAAACAAGATCAAAAACAATTGTTAGCTAAAGTTTTAAACAAAATTGATGTTTCGGGAGCAGATTCACAAAATAAAGCTATTGAGCTTAATGAAGACGTTTTACGTTTCATCGCGAACTTAAATGATAATGCAGACGACAGCGATTTTGATGTTTTTGCTGTGTTTGTGGAAAAGTTTAGATTGAGTAAGAAATTACTTTCTGATCCGGTGCCAGGATTTTTAAATCAAATGATATCTATTTTGTGGCGTCGTTATTATTCGAGTTTTAACCACAAATTAAATTGTGGTGATCTTAAGCTTTTTGCGAAGACCGTCAAATACTTTTATGGAAACTTTTTATATCCAATCGTGATAAACAAACCTAAATTAGGATTAAATGGTATCTTGCCGGAAGAATTTACTCTGTTGATAAAAATCGTTAATTTCCTCTCGGAAAAAGGTTTGTTGCAAGAAATTATAGATAGTGGAGATTTATCAAAACAAGAAAATTTTTTGAATGAAGACGAACAAAAGCGTGCTGCCAAGATAAAAAATGAAAGCTTACGACAAGTGTGTATAAAAGAATCAATCAAGCACCAAGAACATTTAAAGAATTTATCTCCAGAAGAACTAGAAGCATTCAATAGGCAGACAGAAAAAGAGCTGAGACAGCAGTTCAACATAAAAGAATCTCCGAAAAATAAAACAATTGACAAATCATCAGATGAATTCCCACTTGACAATGAAATTAATGAAAATGCCAATACAATCGCTGAAGCATCTAAAAATACAAATAAATTTGATGTACACAGAATAAATTATGATTTATGTTGTAATGGTTTTGTTTTGTTTAGTTCATCACTGTCGTGCACTGCTTTGTTTCAATTGTATAAGTATTTTGCTAAAAATCAAGATGACACAAAGATAAAGGAAATAAAATGGTACAATTTTTTTTCAGCATGTGAAGGATTTTATATAAATTATGACACTCATCAATCCGATGACAATACTAAATTAGTGGCAGATTTTTTGATAACCGTATTCGAAAATAAGAAAAAATTAAAAGAACAATCTAAGATTGAAAAACCAAAACAATATATCATTGAGAGCGTGGATGTAAACAATATTGTTGATCATTTCGGGAAATATATAGAATACTGCTTTAAAAGCGATAGCTTATCGAATTTCAAAAATAACATGGATACATTAATCAAATTTACGGACGCAGTGTTATCATTGTATATGGAAAAATCTGAGTGTGTCTATTCTAATAGTAAAGTTATAAACAGGAAAAAATTTACAAAGTGCGTTCTTACTTTCTGGTTAACCGATAATCTTGACCAACTAATTGAACAAGCAAAAAGCGTTAATTTTTCTAGTGAAGATTATGATTATTATAGATACAGTTTGTCAAAATTGTTTTTGATGATAAAGAATCGTTTTTTGCGGTTTGAAATTAGTAAAGATTTATGTTTTCTGCATAAAAAATTCGATGAAATACGGTTGATAGCAAAACAAAGTGATTCTCTAAAAGAACAAGTTGAAATCTTGAAAGAAAATCAAGAGTCTATCGAACGATATAGTGATTTGCAACAACTTATGGATCATTTTGATGAACTCGAAAAAAAAACTTTGGAGATACCGATTAAGACGGACGGAATAAATTTTGTAAAAAAAATAAAACGTAAAGATTCTAAGGATAATAAAAATAATAATGATATCGATAATAAAAATCAGGATGAAATTCATAAATCGATAGAAAATAATATTCAAAATCAACATCAACAAAATCAAGATGAAAAAGATGAACAAAATGTCATGACGATAAAACGTTCAAATAGCATGACTAAATTAAGAGGAAAAAGTTCACTTGATGAAATTAAAGAAGAGCAAAAACGTAAAGATTCTATTAATATAAACAAGCAAATATTCGATGATGACAGCAAAGATAAAAACGTTATTAATGAAAATGAAAAAGAGTATACAAATTCTGAGAAACAAAAGTTAGATGACGAGTTGAAGGAACTCGAAAAAAGTAACCAAATAGAATTGGTAAAATTATTTAACAAAATTGTTGATACTCAGTCAGGTTATTTTATTCAAAAGTACGGAGAGCTTAAAATAGAAGAAGAAAGATTATTTGCTACAACTTGGCAAATAGAAAAATCGTGGCGTACCTATGATTTGGGAACATTTTTTCCTTGGGCGTTTCATCTTGTGCGCGAATTTTATAAAATGTTTCGCATTAAGTACAATCTAATAAACGAAGAAGACTATCTATGTCAATCACACAAAAAAAACTATGAAAAAGTGGTACGTAAATTTTGTGGTTATGTGTACGAATGTTTTGGCACAATCGCAACAACGCAATCATTAATGTCAACAAAAAATATAAATAAACAAGAGATAGAGAATGTTTTGATTGATTACTTTAATCAGTTGGTTTATGCGGATTATTTTGAAAAAGAATTGCCAAAGTTGTCTGAAGAAAGGAAAAATGTTAGTGTATCGCTTGAAAAATGGATTGCTGAAATAAAAGAAAACTACAGCAAACTTCAAAATAACGAGAACATTGACAACGAGATAAAACAGGAACTGGTAATGTTAAAAGCTGAAAAATATCATGACGGATTTCACAATAAGGCAAAACAAAACTTAAAGTATGAAAATATTCCGGATAATAATTTAACAGATGAACAATTATCCGAAATTTTAGCTAAGTCTGAGGAAATAGAACAATCTACAGTTAAGGATACAAGCGATGAAGCAACTAAATTAATTTTGTCATATGCTCCCGAAAAAGTGGAGAATAAGAGCATCAATGATTATCTTAATCAAGAGTTCTTAAACAGTCCTTTGCTCTTTGGAGAAAATGGTATTCTTGAACAAGAATTTAAAAATGAAAAAAATAAAAGGTTAAATGATGAGGATTTGGAGCAAAAATTAAGTAGTCGTACGTCTGATGTTATTTTTGATAAATGTATTCCACAACAAGATCATGTATATTGTACAAATATTATACTTGCTTTACAAAGCTTGCAATCAAGTTGTGAAAAATTAAATCTCGGTATAAAGAAGTTGGCTCAAAATATTGCGAATGGTGTTGTATTTTTAGAAAGCGATAAACCAAAAGAATTGTTTGAGCAAATCCAAAAAATATATTTAAAAGAGGAAAACAATAACAACAATAAAAATTTGCTTGAAGGCAAAATTCGTTTGGATGATGTATTTGGAATTATAAAGGTAATGTTGCTTGACAAACTGGAAATTACTCCAGATTTGATTAATATACTGGTGGATAAAAATTTATTTGCAGATGATTCCCTTTCGCCGACAAATCTTAAAACAATGGCTCAAATTATTGAATTTAAAAATCAAAATATTGATATCAAAAAAGTACAACGTTCTAGTGATAATAATTCACTTGGTTCTAATGAAAACCTTCGTGGTTTTATAAAACTAATATCAGTAAAACATCCACATTATTATTATCAGGCAGATCTGAATCATTATTATCAGACAGATCTAAAAACTATTAATAATGTTTTAAAAAAAGATGCAATTGTCAAGTTGGATGCATCTACATTTTTTGACTGTGTTTCTGTTCTTTATTGTAGAAAAATTAATAACGATACAACATTAAAAGGCAATTTTACTGCAAAAGAAATTACAGAGATTGCAAGTGTGTTTTTTTATTCTTGTGATGATTGGCGTGCATTTTGTAATTTTGTGAGATGCAATTGGAATGGTTATGACACAATTCCAGTTGATAAAATGCAGATTCCTAATATCCAAATAACAGCTGTTTTAGAACTTTTTGATTCGCTAATGCAGCCTACAAAAATGCTACATGAAAAAATATCAAAAGGAAATAAAGGGGATAAACCGGATAAAAAAAGTTATGAGAAAGTTTTTATTGCTGGGATAACATCAATATCAAATATTTTTCAAGATGACAAGAAAATTTCATATCTGGTGGATATGTCCAAAGTTTTGGAAGAATATGCAAGTATTTTAGATAAGGATATCGAAAACAAAAACAATTTGACAGAGCAAGGTTACCGTGATATTTTGACCCAATTTGCAAACATATTGGAATATGAATACCGTAAAGATCCTGATCCTGATTGTTCATGTATTTCATTGAAAAAAGCTAAATGTATTTTATCTAAAGCAAAAGAAATTAATTTTCCTATGTACCGTTTAGAAAGATTAATTGATTACGTGCCTAAATCTACAATTTGCGATCTTCAACTATTTGAATATTTTATACCTGAAGTTCAAGAGGATAAAAATAAAAATTGGCAACAAGCAATTCAAACAATGGAAGGGGTCATTCTCAAGCATTTGGAAATTTCATCAATGAAGGCTTGTTTAGAAGAAAAAGATCTTGACAAATTTTGTGATGCTCTATTACGAACTAATTTAAGATTTAATAGTGAGCAAAATTATCGAAAAAATTTAATAACAAAATTATCT
>CAMVHY010000101.1 GCA_947167415.1 uncultured Clostridia bacterium | reverse complement strand
ACACATGAATTTGTAGTTTGATATCTTCGCCGGTTTCCTCGCTATTGGCATTAATCTCTCTAGCTTTTTATATTGTGTTTTTGTCAGTTTCATACTTCTATCTTATCACTTTTTCTCTTTGCTCAATATATTTTTATTTTATGTGAATGCTACCTAGAGGGATTAATATCGATAGCAAGAAAACCGAATAAGATATAAAACTACGAATTCATGTGTGCAATGCTTCAAATAATAAAGAATAATTGTAGAGGAGGGCACTATCAAAAATATGGAAAGCAGCACACAATTTATAAAAAATTTTCTGTCGTATCGTAACTATCATAATTAAAAATAATTATCTATGGTTAAAAAAATCCACATACAGACTTGTTAAAAAATATTTCAGCAAGAATGTTTTACATACAAAAATTTATTTATGGGTAAAAAAAATCTCTAGCGCAAAAAAATTTTTAGCCAAAGATATTTAATTTTAGCACAAAAAACACTTGATTTAAATTAATTTTTTATCCAAAACAAAAGTTTATTAAAAAAAATTTTGTCAAGGTATTGACAAATAAAAAATTATGTAATATAATTCAGTTGTACTATTTTCAGTATAATTTTTTAGTTTGTTTAGGAGGGAGAAAATGATGGAGGAAATAAGTGAAAAAAAGGAAGGTTCTGGTGCAAACCAAGAATCTAATTATAATTACGGAAAAGTAGTCGTTTCGAAGCTACCAGTATCAGAATTCGCAAGCAATATAATCGAGAAAGATTTTTATTTCAAAAGGGGATATAATGCGTTTCGTATATTTTTGAAATTGCTTGGAAATTTTTATTTAGGTTCAACGATACGCTACGATTTTTTGACAGGAAAAAAACAAAATTTTGCGTGGATACCGGCTACTATACGGTTGCTTTTTTTTGTTTCTCTATGCTGTTTTATCGCACATTTTTTTTGCAGTTATCCATTTGTTATGTTTTTTACTGGAGTTTGGTTTATGACGCCTCTCGTAAATGTACTATTTTTATTGTATTTTGCTGTAATTACAGTAAAAGCAGCCCAAATGATAAGGGAAAACGGAGTACAAATTGGCTGTCGTCCGGGATGTGAATATAGCAAAGAACATCATTTGAGCTGTTTTGAAAATAATGAAAGTTCAGATAAAAAATGTGATCAAGGGCATGACGAAACTTTGCCTATGATTCTTTCGGTTAATGACGTAACATCTTGCCAAGAAGATAAATCTTAATTTTGGTTCTGAAGTTAATAAATTCGGAATAGAGAGTAAAGATAATAAAAGATCGCATAAAAAAAGGCTAATTTTTGTTAGCCTTTTTTTTGCCGATAATTAAATAATTATTCAACCGTAACAGATTTTGCCAAATTTTTTGGTTTATCAATATCTCGTCCTAAATTTTTTGCGATATAATAAGCAAACAATTGTAAACAAATATTTGCCAACAACGGAATAAAAATTTGATTACACTTTGGCAAAACAAAAATGTCATCAGCAGCATCCTTCGAATTTTCGTTTTCATACTGCGTAATCACAAAAATTTTTCCGTCTCGCGCTTTACATTCTTCCAGATTACTTAATGTCTTATCAAAAATATTTTTTTGTGTGACGATTCCAACAATCAAACTAGCTTCATCAATTAAAGCAATTGGTCCATGTTTTAATTCTCCCGATGGATACGCTTGGGCATTTAAATAAGCAATCTCTTTTAATTTAAGTGTTCCTTCAAGTGCAATTACATAATCTAAATTTCTTCCGAGATAAAAAATATTTTTACTCGACAAATATTTTTCAGCCACATTTTTTATTTTTTCATGCTGTTCTAAAATTTTTTCAACCAATTCAGGAATTTCCTTCAAATCATTTTTTAAATTCAAAAATTCATCATGCGAGATAACTTTAAAATATTTATATAAATAACAAGACAAAATATAAAACGCAACTAACATCAAAGAAAAAGCCTTAGTGCTCGCGACAGAAATTTCAGGACCAGCGTTTATATTAATCACAAAATCTGATTCACGCGCAATACTACTTTCTCTAACATTTACAATCGACAAAATCTTAGCCCCATTTTTTTTTGCAATTCTTAATGCTGCCAAACTATCCGCAGTTTCTCCTGATTGCGAAACAACTATTACCAAACTTTTTTTATTTAAAACTAAGTCACTATATCTAAATTCGCTCGCCGGTTGTGCCGATACAAATAAATTTAATTTACTCAATAATTTCTCTCCCATCAAACAAGCATAATATGCCGTTCCGCATCCGATTAAATAAATTCTTTCAATCTCATCCAAAATTTCCTTGTCATAATTTATTTTCTTCATATGATTTTCGCTATTATCTATTAACAAAGTTTTTATATCCTTTGGTTGCTCAAAAATTTCTTTCAGCATAAAAGAATCATAATTGCCTTTTTCCAAATTATTTACTTTCTTATCAACACTAAAAATCTCTTTTTCTAAAATATTTTTATTTTCGTCAAAAACATTTATATTTTTTTCATCAAGCACTGCCAATTCATTATCATTTAAATAACAAACTTTATTCGTATATTTAATAAAAGCCGAAATATCCGAAGCAACAAAATTTTTATTTTCGCCGATTCCAATAACCAATGGACTATCTTTTTTCACGGCAAATATTTTGTCTTTAAAATCTTCACACATAATCGCCAAAGCATACGAACCTTTTAATTTTTTTAAAACAAAATAGACAGCATCTATAAAATCATTCAAAATTCCTGTCCAATCATAATATTTATAAATTAAATGCGCGATAACCTCTGTATCCGTATCAGAAACAAAAATATTTTTATCAAATTCATTTTTTAACTCAAGATAATTTTCGATTATCCCGTTATGCACCAAAGCAATTTTATTATTTAGACTCGATTGGGGATGCGAGTTCTCCTCCGAAACTTTTCCATGAGTTGCCCAACGCATATGTCCAATTCCAATATTCCCAATCAAATTTTTAGCTTCAATTTTTTTTCCCAACTCAGCCAGCTTACCTTTAGCCTTTAATATATTTATTTTTTTTCCGTCATGTATCGCAACTCCCGCAGAATCATATCCACGATATTCTAATTTTTCCAATCCGTTCAACAAAAATGAACATGCACTTTCATTACCTACAAATCCAATTATTCCACACATAAATTATCCCTTCCAAATATTTTATTTTAATTTTTTTTCGATTAAATTTGCCAAGTTCATGGCCGCTTGATTTAATAAATTTTTATTTTGTCCCTCAAGCATAACTCTAATTACTGGCTCGGTTCCCGACGGTCTAATCACAATGCGACCCGCTTCTCCAAATTCATTTTCAAGAGATTTTATCGCATTTTTAATTTCTATATTAGACAAATAATCATTTTTTTTTACATTACTTACTTTTACATTTACCAAAACTTGCGGCATAACTTGCATATTATTTAAATCACAAATTTTTTTTCCACCTTCAAACATAATTTTAGAAACATAAAGTGCAGTTAAAATTCCGTCCCCTGTTGTATTATAATCAGACAAAATAATATGCCCCGATTGCTCACCGCCTAGATTATAATTATCTTTCAACATTTCTTCTAAAATATATCTGTCGCCGACTTTCGTTTTTATTATATTTATTTTTTCTTTTTTACCCATCATAAATAATCCTAAATTACTCATTATAGTGGTGACAATCGTATTTTGTTTTAATATTTTTTTTGATTTCATGTAACAACCAATTATCGACAAAATCTCGTCGCCATAAATAATTTTTCCATCACTATCAACTATTAAACATCTGTCGCCATCGCCATCAAATCCAAAACCTATATCGCAATTATTTTCAAACACAAATTTTACCAAACCATCTATATGCGTCGAACCACAATTTAAATTTATATTTATTCCGTCTGGTTGATTATTTATTACATAAACTTTTGCTCCTAAATTTTTAAAAATTCGAGCAGCAATTTTAAAAGTTGCCCCATTTGCACAATCCAATGCAATCTTAAAATTGTTTAAATCTAAGCCATTAAAAGAACTTTCCAGAAAATCCGCATAATCATCAAGCAAATTATATTTACGATTAACCACGCCTATTTTCTCATGCGTTATTTTTGGCAGATTATCCGATTTATCGAAAATAATTTCTTCGATTTTATTTTCCATTTCATCCGACAATTTATAGCCATTTTTATTAAAAAATTTTATTCCGTTATCATAAAAAGGATTGTGCGATGCCGAAATCATTATTCCTGCAGCATAATTATTTTTTTTTGTAAGGTAAGCTATTCCGGGTGTTGGAATTACTCCGACTAAATCCACATCAACTCCAACCGAACAAATTCCCGATATTAATGCAGCTTCAAGTAAATCTCCCGAAATTCGTGTATCCTTGCCAATTAAAATTTTTGATTTATGTTTTAAAAAATCAGATAAAACAAATGCACCAGCGCGTCCTAAATCATAAGCAACTTTTGGTGTTAATTCCAAATTTGCTATACCACGAACTCCATCTGTTCCAAATAATTTTGCCATTAAAAATAAATCCTCCAAAAAATAAAATTATGAAATTATAGTAACATATTATGCAATTAGCTACGAAATAAATATTATTTTAGATATCATTGGCAACACATAAAAGACAATCAAAAATATTATTTTCAAGGCTTAATTTAGACGCACTACAATAATTCTTCTGAACAAAAAAATGACGTCATTCAATTTGACGTCATCTAAATAGCGTTCACATAAAATAAAAATAAATCAACTTAATATGAACGCTGCCTAAATCAAACATATTAAATAAATTTTTCACCGCTCGGTTGCATACCGATTATATAATCTATTTTTCTGTATAATCACTTCTTTTCATATTCAGATTTTGTACCCAGATCCAGATTTAATTTCTTTTTTTTATCCTCTTCCGTTTCTACATTTTTTATTTTGTTGCCTATCGATAGATCTTCAAAAATTTCTTTTTGATTGAAAGATGTTTCTTTTGGCGGAAGATCAGATGTACCAAGATATCGGTTGATTTCATCGACAAGATCAAAAAAAGTATCAATATCTTTACCTGATTTTTGGCGAGTCTTGAGAATCGACACATATAAAATAATATTGGAAACAAGGGACACAATTGGCATAATACCTGTAATAATTGACGATACAATTAGTACAAAAAGCGGCCAATGAAAGATCAAAGAACAAATGAAACCTGCCCAAGCGCACATAAGAACAATACCACCAAGACAAGAAGTTTTTGAACGAGTTGATATACCAACAACGAAATCAGTGATTCCTAACATAACGGAAACAAATGATAAAAAAAACTTACATATACGTTTCCATTCCGGCACTACACAAAACAGTTTATTTTTAGCAACTGTCAGTCTTATAAACTGCTTCAAAAAATCACGATTCGTCATTGTCTCAAGCTCTAAGCCCTGCGTACTGATATTTGGCGGAAAATTTATAACATCACCAACGCTGCGCCTATGTTTTGCATAAAACTCTTGCATTTCATCGTTGTCATTTCTTTCTTTACACCTTAGAGCCTCAATATAAAGAGTATAATCATAAACGTCACTACTACTCTTACGAAGCAAGTATTAGCTCACAAAAGTCAAATGATCTATAAATTCATTTTTTGCATTCAAATCAGAAAACAAAGTCTTAATAATCTTAGAATCAACTAATTGTAACTTTTTCTGTCCAGAAGACATTAAATAAATATAAGTCACTGGAATTTTCATTAAAACTGAACAGAACTGATATATTTTCTTTTTAAAATCTTCAGGTTAAACACCCTGATCTTTTTTTATTATTTCCATTTTAATTCTCTCCTCTTTTATAAAAAAAATATTAATCAATAAAAAAAACGACGTCTTTTTTTCC
>CAMVHY010000100.1 GCA_947167415.1 uncultured Clostridia bacterium | reverse complement strand
AAACGTTTTAGAAAAGTTTTTACTCGTTATGATAAACTTGACTCTATTTTTATTTCTACCATCTCCCTTGCTTTTATTTTTGATTTGCTTTTTATGTGAACGCTGCCTAATATAAAAATGTGTTTTATGATAGAGTGTAAAAAAAATGTTTTATATGATTTTTTAGCACAAAAAATTTTTTGTTTTTTATCGTAAGTATAAAGATTATTTTTAAGGATAAAAAAAGCCCATGTTTATTTAGGCAAGGGCTTTTTTATTTTTTCTAATAAACTTTAGAACTTGGTTATTGAGCCATGATATTCTTATTGATTCTTATGATTTGTAAGATCATTTACTAACATTGGTTTATTTTCCTTTTGAATTTGATCTTTAGCAATTTTTATTTTATGACCCATTGAAGTACTTTTGTAATCAATTTTCTCAGCATTATTTTGTTTTTCTATTTCAGATAATAAATCATCCCCCGCTTGTTTCTTAGTCTTGTTATTTGAAATATCAGCATACTGCTTATAAAATTTTATACTTTCTTGTCCACATACCAAACTGTCCAATTTACCATTTCTAATTTTGCCATCAAAACGAACAAATCCTAATGATTCCAAAGTTTCCATCGAGCTCATCGGTTTTAATATTGATTGACGGTCAATTTGCTCAAGGAAAGAATTCAAACTATTTTCTTTATCGTTCTGTTTGGCAAAAAGTCTTAACTCAGTCCCATTTTTGCAATCAACCTCAAAAACATCATCTTCGTAAATATTTGAAGGCAGTGAAAAATGACCTTTAAAAATATAATTTTGTTCACCGCTCGATTTTAAAAACAGATAAAGATCATATCCATCTATGTCTTGATTTGTCGGACTATGCTTTTTAAATTTACAAATCAAATCAGAGACAGAAATATAAATATAATTACCTTCCATTATAATCAGTCCCTATTATTTATTTTTTTCAATTAAAGCACGAAAACTTTAACCTTTTTTATTCAAAACATATATTTTGATCTTGTCAATAGCTAAATATAATTTACATTATAAAAAAACATTATATCTTCCTTATACAGAATCCGTCTTTGAATAAAAAATTTTTATTCAGTGAGAAGTTATACATGATCATCAAAAAGCCCTGTTTTCATTTAACAGGGACTTGTTTATTTGCACCTTAAAATTACTTTTATTATTTTTCGTCTTCTTGGTTCATAGAATCTTTGTACTTCAAACTTGATTTACTAAATTTATCTTCACTTTTCTGTTTAGC
The DNA here is from genome assembly GCA_947167415.1 of uncultured Clostridia bacterium. Taxonomy (GTDB): domain Bacteria; phylum Bacillota; class Clostridia; order Lachnospirales; family CAMVHY01; genus CAMVHY01. The sequence goes on along the minus strand of CAMVHY010000100.1, from coordinate 4,653 downwards.
TTGATTTATTTTATCTTGCAACGATAATTCATTATGATTTGTATCTTGTTTATCGAGTTGTTTTTTTTGTGGTATCGAATTGGTACAGTCGACAGTAACATCTTTACTCAATAATGTATCTGCTCCTAATTTATTTGGATTTCTAATAAACAGCTTTAATTTATCACCTATATCTTTTTTTATAACAAATTCACGTTTATCTTTATCTTTGCTGAATTTATCTATTCTAGCTTGTATATCTGTTTTTTTGTTTTTATAGAAAAAGGCAACTCCTCCATCTCCATCCTTTTTTAAAATAAGCTCAATCGAATCAGATTTTTTTATATCTTTATCTGATTCCTCGTCGATATATTTCTCGTTATCATACTCGTCATCATACTCGTCATCATACTCGTTGTTTTTTTTGTCAAATTTTAAACAAAGACTATAAATATTTTTACTTGATTTTATAGACACTTCTGTTACTCGTGAATCCAAGCAACCACTTATCAATTCTTCTCTTTGCGCTTTGTTTTCCTCCCCATTGATTTCAACAGTGCAACCGGGAGTTTTTTTTGATCCTGGATTATAACTATAATCACCATCTAAATTTTTATTTAGAAAATCAAGCAAACTGCTTTTATCAATGTTTATCGTCGCAACATATATTATCTTAGGCGTTGAATGAGCTATTATTGCTTCTTTTTTTAATTTTTCCCATCTCTGCTCCTTTTCTTCAATTTTGCAAGATTCTACAGGCATATATTTACAATCAAATTTTTTAAATTGGCATATCAATGATTCACCAATATCATTTTTTTCTAAAAAGTCGGCTGTAAATAATGCTTTTATTCTCGTTTTTTTATCCGTTAATTTCTCACAACAAACTATCTCATGTAATTCCAATTCACAAAACCCATTCTTTCGCAACAATTGCATTTTTAATTCATCATTAAGTGAGTCAAAATTGTTTGTTTTAAATTTCTCGCTAAAATCACCGGGCAAAACAAAAATTTTTAATCCATTTGTTACAATTGGAACTTCATCTCCGTTCACGTCATCATATGCTGAAGTGTAACCCGTGTCGTTGTCCGACAAGACTTCTCTAACAACTCGAAAATCAAAATGCCACTTGTTATCTTTGAGAGATGTTGATTTAAGAAAAAAAACAACTGTAATTTCTGTGTTTTCAAAATCATTTATAATCTGTTGACCAAATTCTTGTAATTTTATCAAAATTTCACCAGGATCGAAATAAATATTCTCGTTTTTATCTAATAAACATTTATTATCAATACTAAATTCAAATTTTTTCCCTTTAAAAGTTTTGTAATGTAATTTGTTCGATTCTATCTCATAATCTCTATTTAAGATCAAGTCTTGCCATGATTTTTTGTAAGTGTTTTTATCAATTTTAAAATCCATATTCACTATACAATACTCTTTGTTTTGTGAGTTAGTGTATTTTAATTGCTGCAATTTTCCATTTTCAAATTTTCCATCCAAACGGGTAAATTCAAAATCTTCTAATGCGTAATAATACTCATCTTTAATGCTATTTCTCATATCATTTAAATAATCTCCATTTCCAGCGTTGATTTGTTTGATAAAGAGTGTCAAATCACCGCTTTTATAATTCTCTAAAGGTAGTTTGATTTCAACGCTATTATATTTATTAATTTTACTAAGATCAAACTGAATATTTTTAAACTCGTTAAACAAGTAACGATCAGTATCTTTATCTTTCACAAAAATATATACATGATAATCATTCGCACACTTATCCTCTAAAAAATCTTGGTCGTACTTCGCAGTATTATAAATCAAATCAAATACAGGAATCTTAACAATATCTCCATCTTGTTTTTGCTCATTTATTTGATTCAAATTTTGGTTGGGATTCTGATTATCCCGAAGCAAGTTACTAAAAAAATCCATAAACAACACTCCAAATTTTTTTTAATTAAAGTCAATAAAACTTTAACCTTTTTTATTAAAAACATATATTTTTATCTTGTCAATAGCCAAATAAAATTTACCTTATAAAAATTAATATACTTGTATTTACAAAATTTATTTTTATATCTTTTGCTGTGTGAAAAAGTTGTTTTACGTTTTATTTTTTTAAAATTATTATTCACAAAGACATAGATACTAGATTTTAGTTTATATTGTTTTTTTGTGCATTCATAAGGGTGATAAACCTATTTGCAAAAACAGACAACAAAAATTTTTTTTGCCATATAAATAATATTGTGTAAATAAAAAAACAGGGAGTGATAAGAGTGTATCCATATAATATTTTTTTTGGAGAAAAGCTTGATGTTACGGCGCAAAATAAAAATTTAAATAAAATTTGGCAGCCTGATATAAATCAAAAAATTTTAGAAATGATTGAAATAGCGATAAAAAATGAAACCGAAAATAAAAATTATTATGAAAAGCTGGCACGAAAAATAAATGATAAAACAGATGCGCAGATTTTAAATCAAATGAGTGCCGGTGCCAAAAAACATTGTCAATATTTAAAACTAATATATAAAAAAATTGTTAATCGCGAACTAAAAAATTTTAATCCGGATGACAAAATTTTAAAGTTTGGCAATGATTTGTCCGACGATTTTTCAAATTTAATGTTTCGAGAGCTTGACGAAATAGAAATTTATCAACGGCTTGTAAATTTATTTTCTGATTTAAAAATACGTGATATGTTGTGCGAAATTATATGTTGCAAGCAATCAAACGCAACAAAATTAAATTATTTATATGTAAAATATAATTTAGCCGATTAATTTTTTTATAAAACAAAAATCCCTGATTTTGATCTTTCAGGGATTTTTTTTATTATATTCTTGACGATTATTTTTATTTCTGTTAGAATAGATTAAAAAGTTTTATAAGGTGACTTCGTTATGAAAACACATAGGAATTATAATTCAGATGAAAAAAATAATAATGAAATCAAAATTGAAGGTAAAGAATATAAAGATGATTGGAAAGATCGCTTATATGTTGATTCATTCCTGTATGATGATAAACTGGCACATCTTTTTTTGAAAATAAAATTTTATAAAATGCGGTATTTTCTTTTCAAGCCTATTACCCGTTTTTTACATTTTGATCTTATAAGTAGCATTCTTTTAAACAAAAGGGAAAGTGGTCTTGCCATTTTTGCGCTTTTATGTGAATTGGCAACTGTAGCTGTTGAAACTCTTTATTTTAGCTTGCAAATAAGTTTATTTGTTTTTATTGGATTTGGTGTACTTTATACATTGATTTATGCTATCAGGCGAATTTATATTTACATTTCTTGGTGTCTACGAGAAAATAGTTTAGATACTTATGGAGCAGTTGATGAAGATGATGTATCTGATGTATCTGAATCAGATAAAATTTATACAAATGATCACTTGCTACGTTTGCAAGAGGAAGAAAACAGATCGAGTTATGCGAGCCGATTCATTAAGAAAAATTATATTGCCGTGATTGCATTTTTATTTGAATCAGCAGCTATAACTTTTACTGCTCTTTATTTTAGTTTGCAAATAGGTTTATTTGTTTTTCTTGGGTTTAGTTTGCTTTACGTTTTGATTTGTGTTGCAAGAAAAATTATAAATTATCGCGCCGAGCCAAAAATTTCAACTGACACAGAACTTGATGATGATAATGCTAGTGCATCAGTAAATTCAAAAGCAGAGGAAAAAATACCATTAAGCGAAAATAATTTACAAAAAGGTAAAAACTAATTATCACAAAATAATTTTTAGCAATAAAAAAAACCCGGATTCACCGAGTTTTTTATTTTAATCCCAAATCATTTTTTTATATTAAAAAACGCTTTTTCGCCAAGATATCTTGCACTGTTTTTAAGTTCCTCTTCGATTCTGAGCAACTGATTATATTTTGCAACACGATTTGAACGCGCCGGTGCTCCTGTTTTGATTTGCCCAGCATTTACTGCAACAACTATATCAGCAATCGTATTGTCTTCTGTTTCACATAATCTAGATGATAAAATCTTAAAGTTTGGCGATGCTTTGTCCGACAATTTTTCAAATTTAATGTTTCGAGAGTTTGACGAAATAGAAATTTATCAGCGGCTTGTAAATTTATTTTCTGATTTAAAAATACGTGATATGTTGTGCGAAATTATATGTTGCAAGCAATCAAACGCAACAAAATTAAATTATTTATATGCAAAATATAATTTAGCTGATTAATTTTTTCATAGAATAAAAATCCCTGATTTTAATCTTTCAGGGATTTTTTTTATTATATTCTTGACGATTACTTTTATTTTCGTTAAAATAAACTAGGCAGCGTTCACATAAAAAGCAAGTCAAAAATAAAAGCAAGGGAAATGGTAGAAATAAAAATAGAATCAAGTTTATCATAGCGAGTAAAAACTTTTCTAAAACGTTTTAATTTCAGGAAATATCGTTCGATAATATTGCGATGTTTATAAAGTTGTCGATCATAACTCCAAGGCAACTTACGATTTTTTTTTAGGTGGAACAACTGTCTTAAAGCCGTGATTTTTAGCTAAAGCTAAAGTTTTATCATCTTCGTAAGCTCTGTCCATCAGGAGATAATTATTATTTTTGGAATATATGGATTCGATCAACTTTCTTCCTTCGGGAGCATCGTGAGAATTGCCAGGAGACAAGCGAAAAA
>CAMVHY010000099.1 GCA_947167415.1 uncultured Clostridia bacterium | reverse complement strand
TATTTATGTTCGTTGTATCTTTATGTATTTGTAGTTCTTTTAAATTTTTTCATGTAGACAGTATCTATAATTAAACGATCTTTTTTATGTACCTATAATTTATATTTTAACGAGTATTATCTTTTACATCTGACTCAACAGTTCTATTTTTATCTGCCTCATAACCATCGAAAGTGTTTTTTATCATATTAAATACATTTGTTTTATTTTCAGATGGTGTATTATCTAATATTTCACGAGTCACCTTTAGTGCACTTTCATAATTTTTATCATCTATGAAGTGTTTTCGCAAAAATTGTCCAGCGTAATCCATTAACATTTTTAATGGATTACTTTCTTTTTCATTTTTTACCTCTTGATTTTCATTTTTCGCGGTTGAATTTTTGACTTCATCCGTTGTTTTAAATTCTTCTTTCATTGTTAGCAGAACCTCCTTTTATGTTCTAGTAATTTAATTGTAACACAAAAAAAAACTGTTGTCAAGCATTTGTCATTTTATTTTTTGGCTTTATTTTTAATTGATTTTCTTTTACGGCAAAAAAGTTTTTATTGCAAAAAAATAATTTATATGTTAGCGTACCAATGAAGTAAATTAAGTAGAAAGAATAAAGGAGGTATTTTTTTATGATGGATAAAAATAAATTACGTGATCCCGAAAGTTTTGCTAAGATAAAACATCTTTTGTCTGGACGAGATAAAAAATATGTTGATATTTTGTGTGAATGGAAGGAATTAAGCGACAAATATAATAAATTTAAAGCTGAAATCGAACAGTTACAAAACAAACAAAATTTGGCTTCGAAAGAAATTGCTAATTTAAAAGCTCAAAAACAAGATGCCCAAGAGCTTTTGGCAGAAATGAAAAATCTTTCGGAGGAAATAAAAACGCTCTCGGAAGAATCAAAAGCTATTAAAGATAAAATCGATGTGTTGGCATATGAGATTCCTAATATTCCACACGAAAGTGTTCCATTTGGAAAATCTGATTTGGATAATCAAGAGATTCGCAAATTTAAAAATCCAACAGAGTTTGATTTTTCCCCAAAAGCTCATTGGGAATTGTGTGAAAGTTTAAATTTAACGACAGCAAGTACAGCTGCGAAAATTACGGGCACAAGATTTATAATTTATAAAAATTTTGGTGCGCAATTAGAACGAGCATTAATAAATTTTATGTTGGACACGCATAAAAAATCTGGTTATCAAGAAATTTTTCCGCCGTTTATTGTAAATCAGGATAGTATGCGTGGAACTGGTCAATTGCCAAAATTTAAAGACGATGCGTTTAAACTTGAAGGATTAGATTATTATTTGATTCCGACAGCGGAAGTTCCTGTTACTAATATGCATCGTGATGAAATTTTAAATGGTAATGATTTGACGATAAAATATTGTGCTTACAGTGCATGTTTTCGTGCGGAAGCCGGTTCAGCAGGAAGAGATACACGCGGATTAATTAGACAACATCAGTTTAATAAAGTTGAATTAGTAAAATTTTCACGTCCGGAAAATTCTTATCAAGAGCTTGAAGATTTATTAAATCAGGCCGAAAAAATATTAAAACTTTTGGATTTGCCGTATCGTGTTGTAAAATTATGTACGGGTGATTTAGGATTTAGTTCGGCGATGACATATGATATAGAAGTTTGGATGCCAAGTTATGAAAGATATGTGGAAATCTCGAGTTGCAGTAATTTTGAAGATTTTCAAGCGCGTCGGGCAAATATAAAGTTTAAAGATAACCCAAAAGATAAAGCAAAATTTGTGCATACGTTAAATGGAAGCGGATTAGCAGTCGGACGAACAACAGCAGCTATTATTGAAAATTATCAAATGCAGGACGGGAGGATAAAAATTCCTGATGTGTTGGTTGATTATATGAATGGCATGAAATTTATAGGTTAAACAAAAATTAATTATTGGAGGATTAAATATATGAGTGCTGATGAGAATTTAGTAATTGATAAAGAAGCGAGGATTGTAAGTTTTATTATTGATATAGATCATGAAACTTTTGAGGGTGCGTTGGATCGTGCTTATCAAAAAAGAAAAAATAATATTAATATACAAGGCTTTCGCAAAGGTAAAGCACCGAGAAAAATAATTGAAAGTATATATGGAAAAGAAATATTTTATGATGATGCGGTAAATGATGTTTTGCCGGATGAATATCAAAAAGCAGCAGAAAAATTTTTAAACGGAAATGATGAGCAAGATGAAATAGAAACGGTTGGAAATCCGGAGTTTGAATTAGTAAGCGTATCTGATGACAAAGGAGTAAAATTAAGAGCTAAATTAGTTTTGAGACCAGAAGGTGAAATTGATAATTATAAAGGGCTTGAATATGTCGAAGCGGCAGATATTGCTTTAAACGAAGAAGATATTAATAAGATAATCGAAGAAGAAAGAAATAAAAACGCAAGAATTATGACGGTTGAGAGACCAATTGAAATGGGGGATATGGTAAATTTAAATTGTCAAGGTTATGTAGATGGCAAAGCATTTGCTGCAGGAAAAGCAGAAAATTATGATTTAGTAATTGGTTCGAAGACTTTTATTGATACTTTTGAGGAGCAATTAATTGGTGCAAGTGCTGGCGATGATGTTGAAGTAAATGTTGTTTTTCCAGAGAAATATCATGTTGAAGAATTATCGAGTAAGCCAGCGTTATTTAAAGTTAAAATTAATCGCGTTAGTAAAAGAGAATTGCCGGAGTTAGATGATGATTTTGCACAAGAAGTTTCTGAATTTGATAGTTTCGAGGAATATAAAAATGATATTAAAAATAAACTTGAAGAAAGAAATAAACAGGCTAAAAAAGATGAAGAGTTAAATCAATTGCTTGATATTCTGGCAAAAAATGTTGTCGTGGATATTCCGAAAGTTATGCTTGACGCAGTAAAAGAGAATATGTTAAATAATTTTGAGCGGAATTTGCAAAATCGCGGATTAAATTTAAAATCTTATTTGACTTATGCAAATAAAACTCGAGAGGCTTTATTAGAAAGTTATAATGATGAAGCAGAAAAGCAATTAAAAATCAGGTTAGCTCTTGAAGCAATTGTACGAAAAGAAAATATTATTGTTACGGATGAAGATATGGAAAATGAAATTAAAAAACTTATTAGTCAAACAGGAATGAGCAGAGAAAGATTGGAAAGTTTATTAAATGATCAAGAGAGAAAAAATATGAAAAAAGATATTGCGGTTCAAAAAGCTGCGGATTTTGTTCATGAGAATGCAATTGCAATAAAAGCAAAAAAAGATGAAAGTTCGGAAAGTGTCGGGAATATAGAAAGCGAATCGGATCAAGAAACAGTTGATTCTGATGAAGATGAAAATATAGTAGAAAAAGATGGTGTTGAGAAAGTGCAAGGCGGAATAAATAACGAAATTGAATCAGCGGAAAATAATGAGTAATTAAATTAAAAGTATAAAAATTTTGGAGGTTTTAAAAATGAGTTTAGTTCCGTATGTGATTGAGCAAACAAGTCGCGGAGAAAGGTCTTATGATATTTATTCGCGTTTATTAAAAGACAGAATAATTTTTTTAGGTGATGAAGTAAATTATGTGACAGCGAGTCTTGTTGTTGCGCAACTTTTATTTCTTGAAGCAGAAGATCCGGAGAAAGATATAAATTTATATATAAATAGTCCCGGTGGCTCTGTTTCGGATGGATTTGCAATTTATGACACGATGCAATTTATTAAAGCAGATGTTTCAACGATATGTATTGGTTTAGCAGCAAGTATGGGAGCGTTTTTATTAGCAGCAGGAGCAAAAGGAAAAAGATTTGCTTTGCCGAATGCAGAAATTATGATTCATCAGCCTTTAGGTGGAGCACGTGGTCAAGCTACGGATATAGAGATACACACTAAGCAGATTTTAAGAGTGAAAAAAAGATTAAATACGTTGCTTTCGGAAAACACTGGAAAGCCATATGATATTGTTTGTAATGATACTGAACGAGATAATTTTATGACGGCAGAAGAAGCTAAAGAATATGGATTGATTGATAATATTATTGATAAAAAAAAATAAATGAGGGAGTTTTTTAGGTGCCAAAAGAGTTATGCTGTTCTTTTTGCGGTAAAAATCAAGAGCAAGTAAGAAAAATGGTTTGCGGACAAAATGCATATATTTGCGATAGTTGTATTAAGTTATGTTTGGAAATCGTAAACGAGAGTAAAGAAGAAATTAATATAAAATCGAAAGTTAGTGGAGATATTTTTTTGCCACAGCCAGCAGAAATTTTAAAGATTTTAAATGATTATATAATCGGGCAAGACGAAGCAAAAATAACTCTTGCGGTGGCAGTTTATAATCATTATAAGAAGATGCTGGCATATGACAAAAAAGAAGATGTTGAAATAGAGAAAAGTAATATTTTAATGATTGGAGCAACTGGTACAGGAAAAACTCTTACGGCACAAACTCTTGCAAAAATTTTAGATGTGCCATTTGCGATTGCTGATGCAACGAGTTTAACTGAAGCAGGTTATGTTGGCGAGGATGTCGAAAATATTTTATTAAGATTAATAAAAGCTGCTGGAAACGATATAAAAAAAGCTGAGCGTGGCGTGATTTATATAGATGAGATAGATAAAATTTCACGGAAATCAGAAAATCCATCGATTACGAGAGATGTTAGTGGAGAGGGTGTACAACAGAGTTTATTAAAAATTCTTGAAGGAACGATTGCTTTTGTGCCACCACAAGGAGGAAGAAAACATCCGCATCAAGAGTTTTTACAAATTGATACGCGAAATATTTTATTTATTTGCGGTGGCTCTTTTAGCGGAATCGAAGAAATAATTAATTCGAGATTAAATAAAAAAGTTATTGGATTTTCACGCGATGAAATAAAAAGACATGATTATAAGGTTTTAAAACAAGTTACGAGCGATGATTTGTATAAATATGGATTAATTCCGGAATTTGTAGGGCGTTTGCCGATTTTAATAACGCTTGATGAATTAAATAAAAATGATTTAGTAAGAATTTTAACGGAGCCAAAAAATGCTTTGATACGGCAGTATAAAAAATTATTTGACATGGATGGAGTCGAGCTAGAATTTAATAAAAAAGCGCTGGAAAAAATTGCTGATATGGCATTGGAAAATAAAACAGGAGCACGTGGTTTAAGAGCAATAATAGAAAATTTTATGACGAAAATTATGTTTGAGGTCGCAAATGATCTGAAAATAAAAAAGTGTGCGATAAAATTGGATTCTGCTTCTGGAGAATTTATACATGAGTTTATTTATGATGAAAAAAACGAGCGAAAAAGGTTAGCAAAACAGGCGTCTTAGGATAAAAAAAAAATATAAAGAGCATTGCTTTGGGAACTAAAAAATTTGGTTTCAGGCAATGTTTTTTTGTGTTGATTTTATTTTGGACATAAAAACTATGAGATTATATTAAAAAAGGTTAGTTTTAAATAGAAAAATTATTGAATTGAGGTATTTTCTTTTTTTACGGTGCTATAAATTTAAAAATATAATTTGCACGGTAAAAACTTTTATATAAAAATGATTTCTTTATTGACAAAGCAATAAAAATATATTAAAATAAAATTGTTGCTTGTAAATATCTTTTTTGTGGAGGGTTGATGATTATGTCACAAGAAAATTTGGCTAAGGTGGGGGGATTCGAACATTTTTTGGATAATTTTGATTGGAATAAGAGTTTTAAAGGAGTAGAACCTCAACTAGGTAAAAATTTTAATATAGACTTTATCGAAGAATTTGAGCAGTTAAACAAAAAATTGGCGGAGAAAAACAATGCAAGTGGTTTTTTAGACAAATTAGCTAAGAAGAAAAGATATTCCGCAAAAGCCAAAACGATGGCTCAATGCAGATTTAATATAATGATGAAAGTTATTAAACTTAAAAATAACGAAGATAAAGAAAATGATTTCTTCA
>CAMVHY010000098.1 GCA_947167415.1 uncultured Clostridia bacterium | reverse complement strand
CAGCATGAGCCATTATTTTTCTAATCTGATCTTCAGGCAACTTTTGATTTTCGACTATAAATTTTACCCAGTCAAAATACTTTGTTGTATTATCAAGATTTTCAGCACGAGCCATTATTTTTATAATCTGATCTCCAGGTAACTCTTGATATCCGACCATAACTTCCACCAAGTCGAAATACTTTGCATCATCAAGATTTTCAGCACGAGCCACTATTTTTCTAATCTGATCTCCAGATAACTCTTGATATTCGACCAAGTCAAGATAGTCTGCAGCCTCCAGATTTTTAATGAGAGGCATTATTTCGTTAATCTGAGCTTCGGACAAGTTTTGACGTTCGACCATAACTTTCATCCACTTAAAATAACTTGTATTATTCAGATTTTTAATGAGAAACATTATTTCCCTAATCTGAGCTTCAGACAAGTTTTGACATTCGACCATAACTTTCACCAAGTCAAGATAGTCTGCAGCCTTCAGATTTTTAGCACGATTAATTATTTCATAAATTATTCCGTTAATCTGAGCTTCAGACAAGTTTTGACGTTTGACCATAACTTTCATCCACTTAAAATAACTTGTATCATTCAGATTTTTAATGAGAGACATTATTTCCCTAATCTGAGCTTCAGACAAGTTTTGACGTTCGACCATAACTTTCACCAAGTCAAGATAGTCTGTAGCCTTCAGATTTTTAGCACGATCAATTATTTCATAAATTATTCCGTTAATCTGAGCTTCAGACAAGTTTTGACGTTTGACCATAACTTTCATCCACTTAAAATAACTTGTATCATTCAGATTTTTAATGAGAGACATTATTTCGCTAATCTGAGCTTCAGACAAGTTTTGATATTCGACCATAACTTTCACCAAGTCAAGATAGTCTACAGCCTTCAGATTTTTAGCACGATGAATTATTTCGTTAATCTGATCTTCAGGCAAGTATTGACGTTCGACCATAACTTTCACCAAGTCAAAATACTTTGTTGCATCATCAAGATTTTCAGCACGAGCCACTATTTTTCTAATCTGATCTTCAGACAAGTATTGACGTTCGACCATAGCTTTCATCAAGTCAAAATAGACTGCATCACCCAGATTTTTAACACGATCAATTATTTCGTTAATCTGATCTTCAGACAAGTCTTGACATTCGACCATAACTTTCACTGATTCAAGGTTCTTTTTGTCACCAAGATTTTCAGTTTTTTCAGCTTTTTCAATTTTACTCTCCATAAATAATCCGCCTTACTTTATATTTTTTATAATTTGCGATCGCAATTTTTTTTTACATCACAAAATATTGTTTGTCAAGAGTAAATTGTAAAAAGATATATTCTTTATGATAAATATATGTCATTTGTAAATAAAAAAATTACTTGGCGATCTGTTTCAAGTAATTTTTTTTTGATGCAAAAAATAGATTTTATAAATAAGAAGTTGAGACGTGATAAAAATATGTATTGGCTAAAAATAAAAACTGCTATCTCTAAATTTATTTTGATTTTTATTATCGGGTTGTTTAATTTATTTTTATTTTTGTTTCCAAAAGAAATTTTAAATTCTTCGCGTGATGCAATAATTTTGTGGGCAAATAATATTTTGCCAGCACTTCTGCCTTTTTTAATCGGAACAAATATTTTAATTAAAACCGAAATAATTGATTTAATCAGTTTTTTTTGCGAGCCAATTATGATGCGAATTTTTAAAATTTCTGGTAGTGGCTCGTTTGCTGTAATATCAGGAATGATTTGTGGGTATCCGGTGGGCGCCAAAATTATAAAAAATTTGATCGAAGAAAATAAAATTTCTCGCACCGAAGCTCAAGTTTTAATTAGTTTTTGTAATAATCCAGGGCCAATTTTTATTTTAGGAACCGTTGGCATTAATATGCTCAATAATGAAACATTGGGTTATGTTTTAATGATTGCGATTTATTTTGCGGCGATTATCAACGGATTAATATTTAGTTTTTTTATAAAAAATAAAGTTAGTGTCGGCGAAAAAAAAAATAATTTGAGTCGGATTTTTTTTTATGGCAAAAACAAAAATTTTGGAATTTTAATTTCAGAGGGCATTAGCGAAGCAATTTTTAGTGTGTTACAAATCGGCGGATTTGTTGTTTTGTTTGGGATTTTGTGTAAAATTTTGGAGCTAAGTAATATTATTAAAATTATTTGGTTGCCAGTTAGTAAAATAAATTTTTTTAAAGAGTTGGGATATAAAAATTTTTATGGTTTGATTTTTGGTTTAGTAGAAATTACGAACGGCACAAAATCACTTTTGGAAAATAATTTATGTCAATCAAATTTGATTTTATTAGCTGGTTTAATGGCGTTCGGTGGATTTTGTGTACATATGCAAACGATTTCTTTTATTGTGAAAACAGGAATAAATATTGGATTATATATTTTTGCCAAAATGACACATGCTTTTATTTCTGTTGTGTTGATGAAAATAATATTTTTGTTTGTGAATTTTGATTTTGAAGCGGCGAACGTACAAACTTTTTTACAAAACAAATCAAGTTTTTATAGCGCAATAATTTTATCGTGCAAAAATTTTGGTTTGCTCATGCTGATAAATTTATTTTTGATTTTTATTTATTATGTAAGTAAAAATTCTAGATGCCAAAAACGAAACATCAAATAAATATCAAAACGCAAATAAAGTTTATAAAAAAATCTGAATTACCTCTTGACAAATAAAAAATTTTATTTTAGAATTAATATTAAGGAGGGTTAAATGACGTTATTTTTTTCGTAATTGTTTTTAAGAGCATAGTAAAAATATTTTTATTTTCTATAAAAAATTTATTGGACGTATATTTATGAACGAGTTGTCTGATAGCAATAAAAAAAATGAGTCAAGTGCTAAAAAACCAGATAAAACGGGGACTAAATTAAATCTTAATAACGTATATAGTTCTGACAATATGAAAGAACTAGAAACGACAAGAAAAATAAAAGATATAATTAAGAAAGGTTCAAGCAGGGAATATAAGCCAAAACAAACACAATCAAATAATCTTTTCCCAATACAAATACCTGAAATACCTGAAATACCTGGAAATTCAATATTTGGGAATGGTTTTAGTTTTAAGGACTCTTTAAACTCCACAAAGAAAATTAACTATGATTGGCGTAATATAGATTTAAATAGGAATCGGTTAAGTTCAAATATAGTTTCGTTTTCTCCTAAATCAAAACAACAGCCTGAAACTAAAACAAAGCCTGTTGTTCCTCAAAACGAAAAATTTAATAGTGACGAGGACATTAAAAACGGTTTTAATAATTATGTTGGTGAAGCAATTGACAACCATGAAAAAGAAATTTTGTTTCAAGTCAAGAACGGCAATTTTGTAGTACAAAATACATGGTATCCATACAGTCAATCAAATGCTGTTAACTTGGCAGCTACAAAAGTATTAAAAACGTTGTGGCATAAATTTACCAATCAGGAACAGAAGAATAAGAATAAACTCACAAAAAAAAGCGAGTTTGTACTAGATATTGCAAAGTCAGAATGTATATTAAACAATGAGAACAAGGAAAAGCTCACAAATTTATTGGCGGATAGTAAAGCAAAAGTTCTAGAAGAGCAAAAGAAAATATTGGAAGAACGAGAAAAGCTTAAAAAGGAAAATTCAATTAACCTTGGTAACATTACAAATAAAGTTTTAAATCCAGTTAAAGCAAAAGTTGAGGAAAAAATTAATCCCAAGATAAAAGATCGAAAAAAAATTTTACAAGATTTTAATAATTATGTATCAAATGCAATTGAAAAACACAATGATAAAAAGGATATTTTGTATGAATGCAGAGATGAAAAACTTTATTTGCTCTATAGTAATGATTCTTATGATACGAAAGAAGAGCTAGTTAAAGGATTAATAGGACATTTGGCAACTACGTTTGCTACAGCCCAAAATATCTTGAATCCATTTCAACCTGACCAGTTTAATTTAAATGATGAAATAAAGAAAAAATTGGATGATAGCATCGATTCAGCAATTCTTAACAATTTATCTAAAGAACTTAATGATTTTAAAATTGTGAATTTTCCTCTTATTGGTGGCGAATTTGAAAAAAAGGTGAAAGGACATGAGTTCAAATCCATTCAAGAAATAAAAATATCTGTTTTAAAACAATTTATTCAAGAAAAATACCAGAATAAGAAAATATTTGATCAAATAACTGACAATCAACTTGCAAATGTAGCTATATCAAGTGAAAAACTCACTTATATTTTAAGCTATTCAATTTTTAACGAAGAAAGCGACAACATCAACAGAGTTTATTATTATTCCGATTCTATTGACAATAGTAATTTTGAGCAAAAATTACAAGAGTTAAAAGACAACTATGACAAAGAAAATATATCTCCGACCGTGACGGTATGTTTTTTGATGGCTATTAAACAAAATGATCTTACATCAGAGATTTTTGAAAAAGTTTTGGAACATAGCGTTACAAAAGGTGGCATTGCATTTCCGAGTTCCTTGGGCGAGGCTTTAGAACTAATAGAAAATCTACAAAATAATTGTTATATGCCGGATAAATTTGTTGATATTATAAGCTGTTTTGCAACGTCTAACGGTAACGATTATTTTTCAGACTTGCGTAATTTCTTAACTCAGTCAAAAAATAAAAACGAAAACAAAAAATATAAAATGTGTAGAGAATATGAAGCAGGAGATGAAAACAAGGATGTCGAGACGTTATATAAACTTATTTATTTTATAATCGTTCGGTCAAAAAATTATAAACAAGCAAAAGATGAAAAAACAAAAAAAACGGCCGTACAGAAAGCATTTTCTTCAGATGGATTTTGTAAAAATCTTTGGATTACATTGGCTAACTTAAAGACTTATGACAATGGTGAAGTAGGTTTCTCATGTGCAGAATTTATTTCAACAAAAACAATTTTTGAAAGAGCTGCACAAAATCCAAATGGATATGCAAAAAAGTTATCCGATTTATTAGTTGAAAATGATATTTATATTTCATCAGAAACTGCAAAAACAAAAAATAAGGATGGTAACAATGTTGACCAAATTTGTGTAAAAACAGATAGTTATCAAAAAAATAAAAAACAAGCCCAAGAAGATTTTAATAAATATATGGATCAAGTTATCAGTAATTTAAGTAGTGGTGAAAATGTAACATATGATTGGATTGATGGAAAATTGACTTTAGCTTACAATAAAGATAAAAAGATGATTTACGACTTTCAGCAAGTAAATTTCGATGATAATAAAGACAATGAAAACAATGTCGCAGAAGCAACTAAACAATTTAGTACCGATATACTGAAATCTTATGCTGAAGATAAAAAAGTAGCGTATTATGAAGACAAAAATAAAAAATCAGTGTCTTATGAATTCGATTTGAATATATCGAATGACCATATGCAAAAAATTCAACAGATTGTCGGAGAAAAACGACAGGCGAAAATAAAAGAATTAACACGCGAGTTTGGTTTTTCTGTGATCCATAAAATTGAAGAACATAACCCTCGAAACACAGAAAAGGCTTTGTTTAAATTCACAACATATAAAAATCAAAGTTGTATTGTGTATGATGAATATTATTATAATCTCAGTGACGACAATGAGGTGCAGTTTTTTCTAAATACGATAACATTAAAATTATGGTCAGAATTTTTTAAAATTCGTTTTTATAAAGCAGTTGAAATTGACGAAGCAACATTGGATGAAGTAAAAGGAAAAGTTCAAGATCGGTTGGGGTGTGATATAAAAGAACAACATATTAATATCAATAAAAATATTGTTTCCAATACAAACAACAACGAAAAATCCAAAGACCAAGATCTTAATCAGAATCAAATTTTAAATCCAAAAGATATTAAAAAAGATATTAAAGAAGAAAATACAAGCAATTCAGGAAATGAAAAACTCCAGCTTC
>CAMVHY010000097.1 GCA_947167415.1 uncultured Clostridia bacterium | reverse complement strand
AAAAAAATAAGGGAATAAAATAAATTTTGCTTGACAAATAAAAAAATTTAAGTTAAATAGTGTCTGTACGAAGAGAAATAAAGAAAAAAAGAGAATTAAAATAACATAAAGACACAACAACATAAATAAAAGCAATGAAAATATCGAGAGTTTTAGCGTAACAAGCAGCAATGCGCCAGCGTTTAGAAGCAAGAACAATATTCTCAATAATTGTTTAAAACGGTAGAGTATACAATCATCATTGCGTTGTTCAGTCAGGTTAACAGCTTCTTTACACTCGGCACGTATTCCATCTGTAACAATAAATTTGACAAGAACTCCACACTCAATGATGGCTGAGTGTATTTTCGAATTGGATTCCCTTTTTGTTTTTGGTATGGCTTGATTCTCGCCACGAGCGCTAGCTGGCATGATGATGTACTTCCACATAACTTGAGTTGATTATTAACCATTCAAAGTTTTTATCGCCTTTCAGTATCTCAAATAATTTTTTCCACATACCTTTTCGTTGCCATCGAATAAATCTTTGATAAACTGTACCCACTTGTCATAATCCGGCGGCAAATCCCTCCACGGAGATTCTGTTTTAAGTATCCAAACAACTGCATTGATAAACTTTCGATTGTCTTTGGCTGTAGCTCAATATTGCCCAGGCTAACCCATCATGTGCGGTTCTATTAGCTCCCACTTCGCATCACTTATGTCAAATCTACGATACGTTTTTTTTCCATTTTTATTTTGCTCCTGTTTTTTATTTTTCTCCATTATACTTTATTTTATAGTTTATTTCTTTTTTTATCTTTCTTTATGCAAACAGCATCTAATTAATTTAAAAAATAAGTATTTGCCAACGTAATTAAAAACACATATGAAACGGAAAAAATAAATATAAATACATATTCAAGCATACTTTGTTTTAATAAGTTTTTATTTTGTGTGTACGTAGATTTAAAAAATTTTATGCTGTGATTTGCGACAAAAATAAAAATCAGCATTAAAGCAAAATTTATTGGGAAAATAAATTTCGAAATATAAAAGGCGCCTTTAAATTTATAAATTGAAAACAAAATCGAAGACGTAAATCCGTAAGATAACCCTTTTAAAAATAATATTATGCCCAAAAAAAAATTTCCGAATGGTATAAATCCGGAAATCCATAAAAACAAAACCGTTTTAATATTTTTAAAAAATTCGTTGGCAAATAAATTTACTCTGTTTTCACATGCACCTTTAAGATTTTGCAAAAAAAATTTTTTAACTGCAACATTAAGATTGTTTATTAGAAATCCATCCAAATTATTTGCTATGATCGAACCAAAAATTGTTCCTGAAATTAATAAAAAGCTTATGAAAAATAATTTTGATTGCGATTTTTTTTTCAAAACCAAACATAACCTCCAAAGTTTCAAAACTAAACTTTAATTTTTTTTTCGAGCGTGTCATTTAAATCCTGAATCAATTTATTTTGCAGTTGCAATTCATTTATCAAACGTTCTTTTCTTTCAAAAGAAAAACCGTTTTTTATTGCTATTCCAATATAATTTTTTACCGCTTTTATAATTTCGATTTGCTCATTTGTATAATCATATACACTTACCAAAATTAATATTCCATTTAATTTATTTTCATTTTCAACAGGAACTACCAACAATGATTTTGGTTTTATTTTGCCTAAAAAACTTTTGATCATAAAAATGCTATCACCGGGAATATTTTTAATTATTTTCATTTCAAAATCATCCGTGACAAATTCATTTGATTCCAGATCAAACTCTCTATAAATATTTTTATTAAACCCCATCGAATATTTAATTTCTAGCTTATTATTAAAATCGTTTAATACATAAAAAGCTGCTGCCGAACTTTCGGTTGTAGCTGAAATTTTTGGAATAAAATCCTCGAGAAATTTATTTAACTCGGTATTAACAGCAACTGAATTTAAAACTTTAATAATCTCATTGTGTTCTTTTTCTTTGGCTTTCAAAATTTTTTGCAACTTAAAAATCTCATCATAAAATTTAATCAAAGCCGGAATTTTATAAATTAATTTCATATCTAAATCAAGATTTAAATTTTCTAGTGTTTTATTTATCTCATCCAAATACGTATTTAAAATCCTCTTAACAAAAAAATTAACAGTCAATCCAATAAATAATGCTGATAGAATAAAACAAATTATCAATTCAAAATAAAAATGATTCATATTAATTCATCTCTCCAAAAAAATTTTTTTTCTATGGGCAAAAGCATAAATCATTGTCAATTTTAAAATCAAAATATCATTTTTTTCATAAAATAAAAACGTAAAACAATAATAAGATTGTCGGCCCCAAAAATTTAATTTAAATTTAAATGTGACACCGTTGATATATAAAAAATTTATATATAAAATCATATAGTAAGATTTTTTCGCACGATCATATAAAATAAAAAAAACGATATCATAATTTTATATATCGACTTGGTTTTAATTTTCTTGAGTTGGAAATTAATTTATCGCTTGACATCTTAGTATTTTTAAAGTCATATTGTTTTATGCTTTTATTTGCACTTGACATTTAAAATTTATAGTGATAGTATCAGGCTTGATACGATTTTATGCGAATATAGTACATTGGTAGTATGCAAGCTTCCCAAGCTTGAGAGGCGGGTTCGATTCCCGTTATTCGCTTTCTACAAATAAGTTTCGATCTTAAAGAAATATCGACCGAGATTTTTATAATTTGCGACCAAGGATAAACCCAAAATAAAAAAAACGTGCCTCCGAGTTCGAGCACGTTTCCTTGTTGGCAAAAATTTTTATAACCATGAAATTGACAAACAAAAAAATTTGTGATTTAATAAATGTTATGGTATCATGTCAGGTATAATGTTTGATAGTTTGTTTTATTTAACGGATCGCTATTGCTGTAAAATAAAGTTTATTAAAGGGAGTTAGTAAATGCTATCAAACGAAAATAATATGGATAAAAATCAGATTAAATTTAATTCGAATGGTAAATTACTTAGCGGTATTGCTGGAGATTACTCTGGTGAATCTATTACTCCGGTCGGTTATATTAAAGATAAAAACTTGCATAAGTTAAATTTAAAATGCTGTCCTCTATTTCCCAAAGAAAAATTATTTAAGAGTAAAACGGTATTCTACAAAAAAGATAAAGATGATGAACAAAATAAATTGTTGATACATCCGAAGTATTTATACAATAAAGAAGCTCAAGAAGCTTTAAATAGTATACAGAAGCGGTGTTGGTATAATCATTGCACAGATGATAGTGTTTGTGCCCTTGAACTTGCAAACGAAATTTTAGAGGATCCAAATGGTAACATAAATCCGGGTTCATATACCGCAAGATTAATAAATTTCACAAATAAAAATCCAAATCTATTAAAAAAATTCGGTGGAGGAGTTAAAAAGTTATTAAAAGAAATAAATGGTGAGCAGAATAAGGAAATAAATTTAAAGGATCAGCAGGCTATAATTTCAATAAATGATAGGTTAAAACAAATTAAAAAAACAAGCCGTAGCAAGCAAGAATGTTTAGGACTTAGCGATGCAAACGGTGGACCAATGAGAATTTGTGCTGTCGGTTTAGCGGCTAAAAATCTTGCAGATCTGGAAAATAAGGTTGAAAAAGCTGTTGAAAATACACATGATAGTAAGGGCGGATTTAGATCGGCGTTAGCTGTTGCAACGTTTATTTATTTATCGCGTATCGGTTGGAATCAAGAAAATATAAAGATTTATATAAATATCAAGTTTAGAAATAAAAATATTTCTGCGAATCGAGGGCCGCATTCGAAAGAATATTATGACTATGATATGGATAATTTAGATCTAGATACACTGAGGAAAAATTTTGTGCGTAGCAATCTAGGCGATGATACAGCCGTTTTAGCTTTAAGAATAGTTCTTCAGGCAGGTAGTTTTTTGGAGGCATCGTCTATGGCAAAATCTTTTGGTGGCGACTCAGATACTTTGGAGAGTATAATTGATGCAATGATGGGGGTACATGCTGGGATTCCGATCGAATATCAAAACGAAATGAAAGATTTGCTAAAGAACGATCCAAGTTCGGAGGTGCAAAAATATATTGACACCAGCAATCAGTTTGATAAAAAATATGGAGGTTACTATCGAGAAAATGCTCCTTTGGATTGGCAATTGGAACAAACTTTGGAAGTTATACAAAGTTTAAAAAACAAGATAGAAGAAATCAATAATCCTGAAGAAAAAATGGAAAAACAAAAATTATTAAATAGTCTGATAGAATCGGTTAAAACAAATTGGAGGCATGTATTAGACAAAGAATATAAATATGAGGCAAAACAAATTGATACGCCAAAAGAAAATGGTTTTACTGGTGAATTACATACGAATGCTTTTGGTTTGTATTGGGAAAATCGGATGTGGCGTTTTGTTTTGTTTTTTGTCTTTTTGCCAATAATTTCGGTTGCTCTGCCTATTATTTTGTTTAAACTATTGTTTTTTCAAATTGCATTGTTGTTTTTTGGTGTGTTAGTTGTTGATTTTTTAATTTGTTTTTGGCGTATAAATGCTTTTTATAAAGACAAAAAACAAGCGGCGTTGATTTATTGGCGAGACACTTATTATCCAGTAGAAAAAAAATATTGCGAAACTATAAATCAACACAATCAAGCTACTGCAGAATATCAAACAAAAATAAAAAATGATAAGCTTAATAAATTCAAAGTAAGAGAAATGGAAGAATTAAAGACTAAAGTAAAAACACTTGAAAATTACTTGTCGACTAATATTGAAGGCATAAAAGATAAATTATTATCAGATCCAAATACTGAACTGGTATATAAAGGAATGAGTGAATGATTCCATTTATGTTCGTTGTGTCTTTATGTATCTGTGTTTCTTTTAAATTTTTTTTATGTGGACACTATCTAGAACATCACTTTTTAATAATTTATATACTTACATATTAAAAATACACATAAATATTCTTTTACGATCATAAACTCATATAAATAAAAATCAAACCGGAGGACAAAATGGTGACTACAAAAATATTTGTACTGCATATAAGACAAATTATAAATTTTTCTGTAGTTATGATTTTAATTTTGGCAATAATGTTTATGTCTATTTTCTGGAAATACAAAAAAAAATTAAATCCACTTGATATAAAAAAAGAAACGTCAAGTTCACTTTATATTCCCGGAGATTATTTTTCGCAAATAATTTTATATAAAAAACCGATTCAAATTAAAGTCAGTGTTGATGAAAATAAAATTTTAGCCATCGACTTAAATAAATTAAACCATGCACAACAAATTTTTTATCCATTGTTAAAACCAACGATGAAAAATCTTGCAAGCGAAATAATTAAGTATCAAAATTTAAATATTATTCCACAAGAAAATCAAACGGTAACACAAAAAATTTTATTATCGGGGATAAATAATGCTTTGGCACAGGCCGAGCTTTACTAAAAAATATTTTTTTTAAAAATCAAATTCACATGTAAATTTTTTCGCCTAGATATTAAATAATATTATCCAACAATTTTATTGCTACTATATCTTCTCAAACACTTTGCCCAAACTATTATTTATCACTAAATCCGCCTTTTGATCATAAAACGTAGAATCTTTATTTATTAAGACTAAATTTTTGCCTTTAAAATAATTTATTAATCCGCTGGCAGGATTTACGGTCAACGATGTCCCTGCAACAATTAATAAATCTGCCTCAGAAATTGCCTTTATTGAATCATTTAATATTTGGTAATTTAGCGTTTCCCCGTATAAAACTACATCAGGTTTTATCACTGCTCCGCAATCACATCTCGGAATATCGTTGCTATCAAATATATATTCAGCGCTATAAAATTTTTTGCACTTAACGCAATAATTTCTTAATACGCTTCCGTGCAACTCATATACATTTTTCGATCCTGCTTTTTGATGTAG
>CAMVHY010000096.1 GCA_947167415.1 uncultured Clostridia bacterium | reverse complement strand
CGTTGCATCTTCATATATCTGTGTTTCTTTTTAGTTTTTTTCATGTAGACAGTATTAGTAGGGAGTGAAAAAAAGACGTCGTTTTTTTTTGATAAATGTTTTTTTTATAAAAAAGGAGAGATTCAAAATGTGTGAAAATCTAATTACAGTAAAAATAAAACTTCCGGATAAAAACATAATTGATATAAAAACAAGTCCAGATGCTACGTTTAAAAAATTTTTGGAAGCAGCATTGACTCAATATCCTAAAATAAAAGAATTTGGTTATGTAAAATTTGAATACAAGTGCAATATTTGGGATATAGATAAATTTTGGGTCCAAGCTCAGGATCGGCTTCAACAGAAACAAACACTTGTGTTTAACAAAAGTACACTGGAAGAGAAAAAGGTTACGATGTCAATAGGTAAGTATTTATTTATAAAAGATAATGCCGAGTTGTCCCTTATTCCTGCTGAGGATGATCCATGTGCAATAAATTTAAACAATTTAGAAGAGACAGATATTCGAGAAAATAAACTGCCTATCAATATGGAAGTAGCGGAATATTCAAATACTGATTTTTGTGTATATACAAAACAGAAATATACAAAACCGAATAATACAAATGTATATACAAAACCGAATGATATAAATGTATATACAAAACCGAATGATACATTTGAAGCTTTTATACGGAAAGCATGTTTTCTCAATTTGTATGAACTGAGTAAATTTTCTCGTGTCAAGTTTATTTTAGAAGATGAAAATAAAAATAAAAAGACAACGTTAAAGCGAAGCGACATGAAAAAAACGGTTGATGAACTGTGTGGTGGGCATATAAAATCTGGTGATAAGGGAAAGAAGTATTGCAAAATATGGATCAAGGTTTATAGTAGCAAAGATAAAGACGACGAATATACAGTTAACTTAGATGATTTTCGAAACACAAAGAAAGTAGATGAAAAAGCAGATTCAAAATTAATAGATTTAGAATTAATAAATGAGGATTTACATTCGGAACAGAAAAAAAATGACAGCAATGAAAAAATAGTGATTAATAACGCGTCACCAAAAAAAATAAACTGGCCACGGATAATAGTTGGAATTCTTACTCTATTTTTGTTAGCGGCTACAATAGTTTTATTTCTATTATTTTTTTTATTGAGTTTAAATATTTCTCTTACTGCACCAATTATTTCCGCTGTTGTTTCTTTTGTTTGTTTTACAATTTGGTCTTTATGGAATAACATAGTTCCGAAGAATTTTGAAGGGGGAATAATTTATAAATCATTGTCAGAAAACGATATCGATGTTGAAAAAGAAAAACTAAATACCTTGACGAATCCGCAACAATATTCGAAACAAGAAAATGATTTTAATCTGGAGTAATTAAAATTAAAATTTTTTTGAGATAAAAAAAACGAGTCGAAATAATCAACTCGTCTTTTTATTTTTATAAATAAATTTTTTGTGCCGCATAAAAATATTTTTTACGCAGCTAGCAAAAAAGTTATTTAACCACAAAATTTATAATCTTTTTCGGCACATAAATTTCTTTAACAATTTCTTTGCCATCCAGTTTCTTCCCTAAATTTTCTTTTGCCAACAAAATTATTTTTTCTCGCTCCAAATTTATATCTACACTTATATTTCCTCTTAACTTTCCATTGATTTGCAAAGCTATATTTACAAAATCATCTTGCATATTATTTTCATCATACTTTGGCCATTCAGATTCAAAAATCGATTTTTCATTTCCAATTAAATTCCAAAGTTCTTCGCTTATATGCGGAGCAAATGGCGCTAGCATTATTATAAAATTCTCCAACGTTTTTATATCCACGCCACCAAAATTTTTACATAAATCCATCAAATCATTTAAAAATTCCATTAATCCACTGACAACAGTATTTAAACTTAAACTTTCGATCCGTCTCGTAATTTCAAAAACTAATTTATTCCTAAAAATAACCAGCTTTTTATTTTCGTCTATTAATTTATTTTTATATTCACAAACAAAATTATAAAACTTATTTAAAAATCTAAACACGCCTTCGATTCCACTATCATTCCATTCACAATCAAGTTCCGGTGGACCAACAAATAATTCATATAATCTCAACGAATCCCGTCCATATTTTTTTACTAAATCATCCGGAGAAACAACATTTCCCTTTGACTTGCTCATTTTAGTTTTATTTTTATTTATCATGCCCTGATTAAATAATTTTAAAAATGGCTCTTTAAAATCAACAACTCCGATATCATATAAAAACTTCGTATAAAACCGAGCATAAAGCAAATGCAAAACAGCATGCTCAATTCCGCCAACATAATAATCAACCGGCATCCATTTTTTTAATAAATCTTTATCTGCCAAACAAAATTTATTTTTATTATCAACATATCTTAAAAAATACCAAGACGATCCTGCCCACTGCGGCATTGTATTTGTCTCACGTTTTGCTTTTCCTCCACACTTTGGACATTTTATATTTACCCACGATTCTATTTTTGCCAAAGGTGATTCTCCTGTTTCCGTCGGCTCATAATTTTCTATTTCCGGCAACAAAACAGGCAAATCTTTTTCGTCTACAGGCACTAATCCACATTTTTCGCAATGAATAATCGGAATCGGATCGCCCCAATATCTTTGACGGGAAAAAATCCAATCTCGCAATTTATAATTTATTTGCCGTTTACCAATTTTTAATTTTTCAATTCTATCTATTATTTTTTTTCGCGCTTCATTATAATCTAAATCATTAAATCCGCCCGAATTAATTAACTTATTATCTTTTATCACTTCGATTATTTCCAGATTAAATTTTTTTGCAAACTCAAAATCACGATCGTCATGCGCCGGCACACACATAATTGCCCCTGTCGCATAATCTGCCAAAACATAATCCGAAATCCAAATCGGAATCTTTTTTTTATTCAACGGATTAATTGCATACGCACCCGTAAAAACTCCGGTTTTTTCTTTGTCCGCCATTCGATCCACATAAGATTTTTCGCTCGCTTTTTTTATATACTCCTCTACTTCGTCTTTTTTTTCGTCGCTAATTATTTTTTTAATTAATTCATGTTCAGGCGCTAAAACTAAAAACGTAGCTCCATATAAAGTATCCGGACGCGTAGTAAAAATTTCTATCTCCAAATCTTTTTCCCAAACTTTAAAATTTACACTCGCGCCAAAACTTTTCCCAATCCAATCCGCTTGCATTTTTTTAACTTTTTGTGGCCAGTCAAGCAAATCTAAATCTTCGAGCAATCTATCTGCGTAATCCGTAATTTTTAACATCCATTGACGCAACATTTTTTTTGTTACGCTCAATCCGCATCGATCACAAATACCATTTGTTGCTTCTTCATTTGCGAGTACAGCTTTACAATTTGGACACCAATTCAATGGCATCTCTTTTTCATATGCCAACCCTTTTTCAAACATTTTTAAAAAAATCCATTGGGTCCATTTATAATATTCCGGATCCGTCGTATTTACTTCTCGATCCCAATCATAAACTGCACCAATTTCTTTTAATTGTCGCTTTGCGTTCTCAATATTTTTTTTTGTACTAATCGCAGGATGAGTTTTATTTTTAATCGCATAATTTTCTGCTGGCAAACCAAACGCATCCCAACCCATTGGATGCAAAATTTCGTACCCATTTAAAATTTTATAGCGCGCCAAAACATCGCTTAAAACATATCCACGCCAATGTCCAACATGTAAACCGCTTCCCGATGGATATGGAAACATGTCCAAACAATAAAACTTTGGCTTGCTATTATTTTTTTCACGTTTATTTTTTTCCCAAAAAGCCTGCCATTTTTTTTCAATCATTTGAAAATCATAAGCCATAAAAAAATATGCCTCCAAAAAAATTTTTTTTTATTATAAATAAGTTGTGGCGCGCATAACAAATTTAATTAAAATAATTTTTTGTTAGATGCTGTTTATAAAAAATAAACGAGAAAAATGAATGTAAAAAAATGTGACGACTAAAAAAAGGTTGTGTAATTTATACAAACAGCAAACAGAAATTTTGTTTGTTGTCGCGATTAAAAATATGTTTTTCAAAACCATAAATCAAAAATTTTTTTTTAAAATAAAAATAAAAACGGTCTTATTTTCAAGATCGTTTTTGTTTTCACAAAACATGAATATGATTTGTCTTGCCACGTTAATTTTTTTTTATTAACTTTCTTTATTATTTTAAAATATTTTTGTCACACTTTATTATTTTATATTACAGATTAAATAGTTTGTTTAGGTTTTTTTAGTTTTATTTTTTTATTTTGCTATTGACATTTGTATTTTTATATTATATAATATAAATGTTAAGTGAGATTTACTTAACAAAAAAATTATAGAAGTTACTTGTTATGTTAACTTCAAACGGCAATACTAAAGAACTAAAATTTGCGTTTAGTCATAAAAAAAAATATAAAAATATTTGGATAAAGTATTGACAAACAAAAAATTTTGTTCTAAAATGAATATACGGCGTTTGGGTGAAATCATTCTGCGCTGTAAATATGATTTTTTAATATAGAATGCTGGTTTTGCGCTTTGTTGTAAGTTGTACAACAAAATTTTTGTTTATCTGTTTGTCTTTTTTAAAAAAGGAGGATTTTATTATGAAAGAAGCAATTCAAGAAGAAGGAGCATCAAAGACATGTAAATTCGTTCTTAGATTACTCAGGGGATCCAGTGGTAATGAAGAGTGGATTAGTAATATAGAGATAAAACCAACAGATACAGTGGAGACACTTGTGAAAAAAATGTCAACGTCTATGGTAGAGGAGGGATTTGCAAAAAATAATGACTACATTGTACTGGCACTGTCGTCGGAGTCGGGTAATTATATTATTACTAATCCTAATAATAAATCAAAAACTTTAGCTGACTTGGGTATATATGAAAATGATGAAAATACCTTCAATGTCTCGTTGTTCCCTTGTTCTTCGAAAATTGGGATTCAAGTTACGTCAGAGCAACAAGAAATGGACTTGGGGAAATTGCCGTTATATAAAGTGGTATCTAAAGAAGAAGCTGCCAATTCAAATAAAAAATACAACCAGTTTCAAGCAACAGACGGATGTGTAAAATTATCACTAAGCCAAGCCAAAGTGTCATATAAGGGTTTTCGTTTAGGCCATGACGAAGAATCTAATGCTTTAAAAGCAACTAATCCATTAGAAAGATTTATTTGCAGTGATCATTTAAAGACCCAATACGAGCAAGGAAGAGCGACGAACGTAAAAAATATTTTGGAACGTAAAATTAAGGGTTTTGATACTATGTCAAGAGAAGAGTCGAAGAAAAGTCATACAAAAACAAAAGAAATTCCTCGAGCTAAAGCTCAAAACGGTTGGCAAGGCATAAATGCAGCGGAGTATGTAAAAGTATATGTTAATAATCAGATAGACCAGGATGCCCGAGATGCGCAGGATTGGTATGGTAAATTGTCTGATATATTACTAGATAAAGCTTATTTATCCGATGATGAAAATTTGAATATTCTAATTTCGGCAGCTGATAAGCTTTATGAAGCGCATAAAATAACTCTTAAGCAATTTACAAACGTAGCTCTTATGTTACGTTATGCTTATGAATTGCGCAAACTACCAAACGAAAAAGGGGGTCAACTTAATTCTAATATAAAGGCAATAGAGTTGAATGAATACTCTAAATGTGTACTCACTAAAATGTTTAAGGCAGTGGCTGATGAATTATATACATTATGCGAAAAGAATGGATATGTAAAGAGTCAAGATCCAGCGTTCGAAAATAAAAATGATGTGGCTACACAATCACAAAACGAAAAGAATGATATTTTTAGTAAGCTGGGTAAGCATTTGGGTTTTTTCACTGAACATTACACGTCGCAAGCCCAACTTGAGGAAAAATTAAAAACAAAGCAACAGGAGTATACAACAAAGCTTATAGAATATCTTTAT
>CAMVHY010000095.1 GCA_947167415.1 uncultured Clostridia bacterium | reverse complement strand
ATTTATTTTTAATCCCGAAATAAAATTCATCACCCAATGCAATATAAAATCCCAGTCATAAAATTTAATTGCGAATTTTGATTCCCTAAACGCTATTTTTAAAAATTGCAAACTTGGCAAATCAATCACCAAAGAAATAAATACACACGATATCAAAAGAAATTTTTTTATTGCATTCGAAAAATAAAACAAGTAAAACGATAATTGATTGGCGCAAAAACATAAATAAACAATAAAAATTTTTAAATAGACAATCAAATTAAACATTCGAACCAATAAAAAATAAATAAAAATTTTGAGTTACTCTTGACAAATGAAAAATTTTGTTTTAAAATTATCATAGTGATTTTAGATGTAACTGCATCAGATGTTTTTAAAACAAATTTTTAGGAGAATTGATTTTGCTATGAAAGAAAGCAGTAGCGACGATGGCAATGAAAAATCAAAAAAGATCAACGATAGCTTGAATGATATAAATATGACAAATTATCAAAAGGTTGAATTATCAAAAGAGGGAGAATCACAAAACATTGCCAGTGCATTAAAACAGTTGGTTAAATATGACAGAGATTTGTTTGAGATATTTAACAAGATCGAAATAAAAAAAGGTCATTCAAGTCAATCAAATGAAAATAATAGTTTTACGGATAAAAATAATGATTGTGAAGATATAAAAGATAATGATAATGTGACGCAAAATAATTTTGCTCAAGGTGGTAATTTAAATTTAAAATCAGGAAGCAAAATCGTGCCAACAGTAGAAGAAAAAATCGATTATATAGTGGGATTATATGAAAATAATCCTGATTTAGCCTCACAAGAAATGTCTTATAGTGTCGGGTATGCGATTGAATTTATTTTTTGTGTATTGTCTGAGATTGCCAAAGGAGAAGATGATTTTGGTGGTGAACTTGCAAAAGTTCTGCTTTTCTGTGCACAACAAATAGAAGAAATGAGGGCAATCGGACTAGGAGATAACTTTATGAAGATTTTAGAGAATTATAATTCGAAGATGAATGAGATGAAGGAATTGTTAATTAATTCGAGTAATAACAATCATTCGTCTTTTCACTCCGTAAACCTCTGTGATAAATTAGCGAGAGACAATGCATTATTGCAACTACAAGAAGAGATTAAAAATCTTGGCAATATAAAACAAAAATTAGAGAATTTATATAAGAATACGATTCAAGATATCAAAAAAATTTTTGGAGTTAAGGATGAGCAGTTTGCTATAACAAATAGAACATTTTTAGGATATATTGCTTCATTTTTAAAAAATATTTTTTTAGATCTAACGTTTATTTATCCCGTATACAAGATTTTTTTGTTTGTTTCTCGCTTCAACAATTTAGAAACAAAAGAAACAGCAACCGTGGGTGGCGTGCCTGACACTGACGAAGAAAAATTAATGTTGCAAAAAAATGTAGCAGATATACAACTAATGTATCAACTAATGTATCAAATAATGTATTGTAACAAACTAGAACAAATTTTGAAAAAAAATAATATTTGGTTGTTAATTTTAAATGCAATTATATGTTGTGCTCCGACAATTTTGCTTATATTATCATTAAGTTTTGCTTGGGGTATTATTTTAGACTGTATTTTTATCATCGCATTGTTGGCACTGATTCTTTACAAAAGTGTTGAACGATATCGGCAGGAACGCAGAAAATATTTTGCTACTCAAGCAAGCCAGTTTTTACAAATTCCACAGAATCTGGAATTAAAATTAGTTGAGAGGCATCTTAGTTTGCACAAAGCAAAAAGAATCTTAAGTAATAAAAAAAATAATATTATCGTTTATATAGACAAATGCATTTCTCAATCTGAGGACGAAATTAAAAAATTTGAACAGATAGCTCAAGACAAAAAAGAACCATCAGTAGAAAAACAACAAGGAACAGATCTTCAACAATAAAGTTAATGAAAAAAAGAAAAAAAATAAGAAAGCCGTGATTTTTTAGTCACGGCTTTTTGTTTCCCAAAAAAAAATTACATATCATCTATTTATTTATTTTTAATCCCGGAATAAAATTCATCACCCAATGCAATATAAGATTCCAATCATAAAATTTAATTGCGAATTTTGATTCTCTAAACGCTATTTTTAAAAATTGCAAACTTGGCAAATCAACCACCAAAGAAATAAACACACACGATATCAAAAGAAATATTATTCCCCAACACAATCCTATGACAATTCCGCCAAATTTATTTACAAAACTTAAAAACGGCAAATAATAAACCAAGTTGTGCGACTTATCTATAAAAGATAAAATCAGAAAAATTAAAACCGAAGTTAAAGCGATACAAATTATATTTAATAAAATATTCGCCAAACCCCCGGCTAAATAATCCTTTAACGTTTCTAAATTTAAAATTTTACTGATTCCCAAATGATTAACTGACAAAAATCTATTTTTAATTACATCCGGAATTAAAATCTCGTTTAGTAAATCACGACTTATTCCGAGCGATGCCTCTGCATTACTGATAATATTATCTTTGACAACTCCAGAAATACTTTGTGCATTTATGTTTTGCGACGAGTCTATAATATTTTTTATCAAGCCTTTTAAAATATCATAAAATGGAGTTTTATTTTTTATAAACCCATTGACAACTGGACTTAATAATGCCGATAAAAAAATAGATAATGCTCCTAAAGCCATTTTAAATAACGATCTTACTAATCCGCGTTTCATATATTTTCGCATAAAATAAATCAATATCACAAAAAATAAAATATCCAGCCAATTAAAAAACGTCCAGTCAATTTTTTTCAAAAAGCTCAAATCCATTTTGATTCCTCCCATTGTTATTTGATTTTTTTTCAAATTCCTGAAGCAAAATTTTATTGTCTCGCAAAAATAAAATTTTATTTGCTTTATTTAAAAAGCAAGCTTTTTTATATTCACCTGTCAAATTATTTTCAAACAAAATTTTTCCGTTTACATCAATCACAAAAAAATTATTCAGGCTGACCAACAAAATATAATTTAATTCTTTATCAAAATTTATGAAATCAATCCGATTTTTTGCCTCAAAAAAACTTTTTTTTTGCCCTGAATTCATATTATAAATTTCTATCAAACTTCCAGATTTCAAAAAACTTTCAGTCTGATTATCTATTTTTACCACCAAAAAATTTTCGTTAAAATCCATTTCGCTTATTATGCTATTAAATTTAATTCGCCACTTTTCTTTTATATTATTTTTTTTAATCTCTTTGCAAATAATTTCACGCTTATCAAACAAAACTATCTGCTCATTCGAAACAAAATTTATGCCGTGAATAAAACTTTCTTTTTCTTGCACAGACCCAAAAATATTTTGATTATCCACACGCATAAAAACAATTTTCGATTCAGGTTTTATATTATTCAAATCAACATAATCTATAGCCAAAATTTTTCCGTCTGGCGAAATATCTGCTCCAATTGGAAAAATATTTTCCTCGTGATAAACATTTGACAAAATTTTTTCGCCGCTCTGATTATAAACATTTATATTATAAAAATTTTCTCCTTTTGTAATGCAAACACAACATCCATTTTCACTAACAAAAAACGCGAGCAAATTTTCGCCTGCGTTTATTTTTATTTCATATAATTTTCCGTCGAGATTATAAATCGATACCAAATTCGATTTTATATCCGAAACACCAAATATTTTTTTTTTGTTCTGAAAAACTGGTTCGACAAAATTCAAACTTTCGCTCCATTTTTCTCGCTCATTCATAAAATCCATTAATTTTAATTTCCCGTTCATACAAACAAAAAAATTATTTTTATTTACTTTATACAAATCTATCAGATCATTATTTTCGTTCTTAAAAAATTCTTTTTCCTCATTAAAATCATAAATCAAATCAAAAATAAAATTATTTTTTAGCGCAAACAAAAACAAAACAAAACATATCACAACAAAAAAAACAATTAGCCAAATTATTTTTTGCCCAATTTTATTTTCAACATTCAAAAATAAAATCCTCCGCCGCTTTATTATTTATTGGATCGAAATAAAACAATAAATCTTGATAAATTCTATCAGCAGATTTTCCATCTCCGAATGGATTTTTTGCTTTACACATGATTTTATATTCCAAATCATTTTCAATCAATTTTTTTACGTTCTTAATAATTTTATTTTCATCTGTCCCAATTAATTTTAATGCTCCTGTTAATAAACCTTCTTGTCTTTCCGTTACATTTCTCAAAACTAAAACCGGTTTATTAAAACTTGGAACTTCTTCTTGTAATCCACCGGAATCTGTCATTACCAAATAAACTTTTGAAATTAAATTATGCAGATCTTTTATATTTAACGGCTCAGTTAAATAAATATTTTCTTTTCCGCCTAAAATATTATAAACGACATCTTTAACGTTTGGATTTGGATGAACAGCATAAATAAATTTTAAATTTTTATCCTCGCTTAATTTTAATATCGCCTGACAAATATTTTTTAATGGCGTGCCAAAATTTTCTCGTCTATGAGCCGTAACCAAAATAAATTTATTTTTTTTATCCGCAAAATCAATTCCCCTCAAAATTTTATTCTCAAACACATAGTCTTTTTTCAGATTCAAATTTATACAATCAATAACAGTATTTCCTGTCACAAAAATATTTTCTTGCAGAATATTTTCTGCTAGCAAATTTTTTTTTGCCTGTTGAGTCGGAGCAAAATTTATATCTGCCAATTGCGAAATAAATTTACGATTTATTTCTTCCGGAAACGGCTCAAATTTATTAAAAGATCTTAAACCTGCTTCGACATGTGCAATTTTAATTTTATTATAAAATGCAGTTAGCGCTCCAATAAAAGCTGTATTTGTATCGCCTTGAACTAAAACCAAATTAAACTTTTCTTTCTCAAAAATTTTTTCAAGCTCAATACTTATTTTCGAATTTATTTCGCTCAAAGTTTGATTTTTGCTCATGATATTCAAATCATAATCAGGTTTTATTCCAAAATTATTTAAAACTTCGTCCAACATATTTCTATGTTGTGCACTTACACAAATTTTTAAATCAAAATTAATTTTGTCAGAAACAATTTTTTTTATGACCGGAATAAATTTTATTGCTTCAGGTCTTGTTCCAAAAATAATCATCGTTTTTATCAAATATTATCGCCTCGATTAAAAAATAATTTTTGCCCGCTAAATTTTATAATTTAAACTAGCGCCAATCAAGACTTATTCATCTATAAATTTTTTTTTAACTTTTTTAGCGAATAACAAAAATCATCTTCTTTTTTGCTTTTGATTTTTAAAATCATTTTTCTTGCAGAAAGATAAATTCAAGTGCTTGACAAATTAAAATTTTTATTTTATAATAATTGGTGAAAAAAAAATTTGGAGGCAGAAAACTGATGAAAGAAAACCGTGATGACGATTTTGATAATGATTCTGTGAATAATGGTGGTTCTTTAGATAATAAACCAAAACAACAGCCAAAAACATTTCATGATTTTGTTTTTGGCAAAGGAAATGCGGAAAGAATTTGGAAAATCGCTGACGAGATAGCAAAGTTAGATTTAAATTATTTTTCTCAGCGTAGCGGTTATGACAAAATAGAACCTGCGAGTAATTACAACGTCGCTAAGTATTTTAAAGAAATTCTCATCGATGAAAAGAATGATATAATTTCAGATGAGCAAAGAGATCAAATCAAAAACGGACAAGAAAATGATATATATAATGAAGACAACTTAGATGAAGATGTTTTTCACAACTATGATGAAATATTTGGCAAAGAAAACAATAATGAATTAGGTGAAGGAGATACTGTCGATAAATTAATTTTTACTGAATCGTGGTATAATAAAACGATGGTATATTGCAAATCAGAAAATAATACACCTGAAAAAAATAGGGAGAAATTGAGAAGTTATCTTTTAGAATTGTTAAAGTGTATGGTCATTGTTGATATTTTAAGCAT
>CAMVHY010000094.1 GCA_947167415.1 uncultured Clostridia bacterium | reverse complement strand
TTTATATCATTTGCGGTATATTGTCGAAAATACATTTTTGAAATTTAAGCGTTGGTACAGCATTGCTACCAGTTATCCTAATAATTCTGTCGCTTTCAGTACTTCTTTTTTTGTTTGTGTGATTTCTTTGTTTCTTGTTTCCACTTAATTTTTTGTTACCACACGTTTTTTCTAAAATTACTTTCTTTAAAAAAAATTTTATTTGCTACTTGATAAACAAAAAGCTTTGTTTCGCCATTAACAGTGGATTTTGATCTTTAGTAATAAAATCAAGCTTATAAATTTTTTTTCTTACTTGAGATAACTCACCAGTTAATTGTAGCCGAAGCTGGATAAAATGACATCGGGTTAAATGTTACACTTCTTGTTTATTATTTATTACTTTGTTACTTTCTTTAATTTTTTTTCGTATTTGTCGATGTTCTCTAGAAGATTTATATTCTATTTTTTTGGTTGATATAAAAAAAGATTCTGCGTTTGAATTTTAAAACGGGAGTTTTTTGTTGGGATAAAAAATTTTTGTTTTCGTTCGCCATTAATTTAAAATTAACTTGTCATGAATAGAATTTTTAAATTTATTTATGACGAAAAAAAGATGTTTGTTTACGTTTATTCGTTATGGAGCTGAAAATTAAAATGGGAAATTTATCAAAGTATTCTGACGAAGATATTATTAATATTATTTCTATAAACGTAGAAACCGAACTAAAAAAACGAGGCTATAATTATGGCTGGTATAAAAAGAAGAATTTTGTCGGGGCTATTTATATTTTTGTGAATCCTGCTTTTCCGCAACTTATTAAAATTGGTTATGCAGATGATGTTCAAAAACGTTTAAAAATATTGAACAGAAATTCTGGACTTCCTGATCCTTTCCATTGTTATGCGATATATAAAGTAAAAAAAAGATTGGAAGATTTAAGGTTGCATAATTTAATCGATACGCTTGATTCTTCTTTAAGACATTCTAAAAATCGAGAGTTTTATGAAATAAATTGCCAAAAGGCATATGATATTTTATCCGCAATTGCGCAAATAAATGGTGATGAAGAACAGCTTAAAAAAAATCCTTTTTCGGATAACTATTTTGAGCAAACGAAATTTATAAATGTAACTCACGAAAATTCTTATAACAATAAAACAAAAAAACTGGGAAGATTAAAATTTAGTATGCTTGGAATTCCAGTAGGTTCAAGACTTGTTTTTGTTAGAGATAAAAATATAACTTGCATAACAAAAGATAATGTAAATAAAGTTGAGTACAATGGAAAAATTTATACGATATCATTCCTTGCATCAAAATTATTAAATGTTACTGCTGCACAAGGTGGTTTATATTTTATGTATAACGGTGAAATTTTGGTTGATATAAGAAAAAGACTCTGCGTTTAAATTTTAAAACGGGAGTTTTTTTTGTTGGGATAAAAAATTTTTGTTTTTACATGCGGCTAATTGAAAACTAAAATGAAGATAGAATAAGAGTTACTGAATAAAAATTTAATTGACAACAGAAAAAATATAATTTATAATATAGTTACGATTATTATTTGTTTTTGGAGGCGATTTTTATGCAAGAAAAATTAAAAAAAGAAAAAGAGAATTTGAATGTTAGATTCTTACCCATACTGAAAAAAATAATGTTGTCAATGAAGCACGGTTTGAGCATAACAATAACGAGTTGGGCAAATAAGCAAGAAGTAAAAAAACAAATAAACCAAATAATAGATTCAAATATACCTGTGGGTTTTAGTGTACAAGATAAACAATTAAGGAACGCTGCGTATATAGATGCTGCGCTTGGACATGGATATAGTCCCAAAGAATTAGCTAATTTTAGTTTTATGCGCTTTTATAGCTTGCTAAAAGATATTGTTTGTCATGACAAACAATCCACAGTAGAAAAACGAGAGAGCCTACAACAATTTAGATTAGATTCGCCATATGAGCTCGCAAAAGAATATTTTAAAATTTATGTTCAAGGACTTGTAAATCGCGCTGAAAACGCTAAAATTAACATACATGATTTGTTTACGTATAATGACTTGATAGAGCTTGGCGGATGTGAATTTATTAAAGATTGTTATGAGAAAATCAATGACTTAAAATTAGAAATAAACAATAAGAATCTTGTAGAAGGCGCACAACGAGAAAACCAAAAAAACAAAGAAGCTAAAGAAGAAGAAAATAGAAGAGCTAAAGAAGAAGAAAATAGAAGAGCTAAAGAAAGCGCAGAGAAACAAGAGAAAAAACTAAAACATTTTGTAATAGGTGAATTAAAAACTTTGCCGTTTACAGCTATCCTTGCTATTGCTGTTGGATTGACAGCTTTTTTTGGATTTGGAGTGTCCGATGTTTTATTATTGTCTTTGATTGGATCTCCAATTGTTTTCAGTGCGGTTGTTATAGGACCATATGTTGGATGGAAAAACAGACGATCAGCTATAAACGCCTTCGTACAAAAAATACAAACTGAAAGCGAACAAAATCTTGACAGTAAATCGAATTTGAATCTTAACGATAAGCTTAAACAAAAAAAGGTGGAATATGAAGAGTATAAACAAAAACAACAAAAAAAAGGAAATGATGGAAATAGCAAGAATAGTGAAATTGAAAAAATTAAACCGTTAAAAATAGTTAATGAGAAGAAACAAGCTAATCCACTTCAAGTTATTAATAATAAAGGGGATAAGTCCAAAGTAGAAGGTGTTATGGGTAATGAGAATAGAGATGATAATAATTAATGAATATTATTTGAGAAAGTTTAAGTATAACTGAAAAAAATTCATATAATATCGCTTCTTGCTACAAAATTATCGAATGCTATCGTTGCGTGTTTGTATTTTATTTTTAAAAATCAAATTTTGGTTGGTATAAAAAGA
Source organism: uncultured Clostridia bacterium (assembly GCA_947167415.1). Classification (GTDB taxonomy): domain Bacteria; phylum Bacillota; class Clostridia; order Lachnospirales; family CAMVHY01; genus CAMVHY01. Next base: position 3,117 of record CAMVHY010000094.1, on the reverse strand, counting down.
GACTCTGCGTTTAAATTTTAAAACGGGAGTTTTTTTGTTGGGATAAAAAATTTTTGTTTTCGTACGTCATTAATTTAAAATTAACTTGTCATGAATAAGATTTTAAAATTTATTCGTGGCAAAAAAGTTGGAGCGTGATTATTTTTGGATTATAAAGAAAAATATTTATCATGGACTGAAAATATTTATATTGACGACGCGGATAAATTGGATTTAAAAAATATTTTTAATGATGATAAAGAAATAAAAGAGAGATTTTATAAAGATTTAGAATTTGGAACAGGTGGATTGCGTGGAATAATTGGAATTGGAACGAATCGAATAAATAAATATGTAATCAGAAAAATTTCACAAGGGCTAGCTAATTTTATAAATAAAAGCCGAGAAAAAAATAAAAGTGTTGCGATTGCATATGATTCGCGATTATATTCACAAGAATTCGCAAAAGAGACAGCGTTGGTTTTAAATGCAAACGGAATAAAAAGTTATTTATTTGATGAATTGCATCCAACGCCTGTTTTATCTTTTGCCGTAAGATATTTAAATTGTTGCGCAGGAGTTGTAATTACTGCAAGTCATAATCCAAAAGAATATAACGGTTATAAAGTTTATGGAGAAGATGGTGGGCAAGTTGTTTCACCGGTTGATAAAGAAATAGTTGATTGCGTAAATAAAATTACGGATTTTAATCAAATAAAATTAATGAGCGAAGATGAAGCACTTGAAAAAGGATTGTTAAATTTAATAGGAAAAGAAATTGATGATGAGTATATAAAAAAAATTAAAGAGCAAAGGATAAATTTAGATTTAAAACATGATTTAAAAATAGTTTATACGCCGTTAAATGGTGCAGGAAATAAATTGGTGCAAAGGATTTTAAAAGAAAGTGAATTTGAAAATGTTTATGTCGTAAAAGAACAAGAGTCACCAGATCCAAGTTTTAAAACGATTGGAATTCCAAATCCTGAAAATCCAAAAGCGTTTGATTTGGCTTTAAAATTAGCGAAAGAAAAAAATGCAGATATAATTTTAGCGACGGATCCAGATTCAGATAGAATTGGAGTTGCGGTTAAAGATAAAAATGATGAATATAAATTTTTAACAGGAAATATGACAGGAGTTTTATTATTGGAATATATTTTGTCACAGAAAAAAAAGTTAAGTAAAATGCCGGTGAATCCCGTAATTATATCGACGATTGTATCGAGTAGAATGGCAAAATTAATTGCGTTAGATTATCACGCAGAATATATTGATGTTTTGACGGGATTTAAATATATCGCGCAGGAAATTAAAAAATTTGAGAAAGATAAAAATTTTGTTTTTGGATTTGAAGAAAGTTATGGATGTTTAATTGGAACACATGCACGAGATAAAGATGCGATTGTTGCAGCGATGTTAATTTGTGAAATAGCGGATTATTATAAAGAAAAAAATTTAAACTTGCTTGTAGCTTTGGATAATATTTATAAAAAATATGGTTATCATAGGGAAAAACTTGAATCGATGGAATTAAAAGGTTTTGATGGACTTGAAAAAATAAAAAAAATTATGAGTTGCTTGAGGGAAAATAAATTAAAAGAGATTAATGGTTTAAAAATAAAGTCTTTTAGTGATTATAAATTGGGAATTAAAAAGTTTTTTAATGGAGAAATTATGGAATTAAAATTGCCTAAGTCGGATGTAATTTATTTTGAATTTGAAGATGATTCATGGATTTGTGTTAGACCTTCGGGAACTGAGCCAAAGTTAAAAATTTATTTTGGAGTGGTTGGAAAAAATTTAATTGACGTGGACAAAAAATTAGATTTGTTGAGTAAAAATTTTTTAAGTGAAATAAAAAATTATGACTTGCAAGGTTGTTTAGTTTAATGAAATTTATAATTGTAACGGGAATGTCAGGCGCTGGAAAAAGTTCGGTTTTAAAATTTTTGGAAGACGTAGGTTTTTTTTGTATTGATAATTTGCCACCGTTTTTAATTTTAAAATTTGCTCAAATGTATTTTGAAATGAGTACGCAAATAAAAAAAGTTGCGATTGGAATAGATATTCGTGGTGGAAAATTATTTAATGATTTATTTTTTAATCTGGAAAAAATTGATAAAGCGAATTATAAAATTTTATTTTTAGATGCAAGCGATAATGTTTTAGTAAAAAGATTTAAAGAAACACGAAGAGTTCATCCGATTGCAAAAGCAAAAAGCGAAAGAATTATTTTTGGGATAAAAAAAGAGCGTGAGATTTTAAAAAAAGTAAAAAGTCGCGCGGATTATATAATTGATACAAGTTTTATGAAAGCAAATGATTTGAAAGAGAAAATAAATGATATATTTGTGGCGCAAAAAAAATTTGATGGCTTGATGATTAATATAATTTCGTTTGGATTTAAATATGGAATTCCAGAAGATTCTGATTTAGTTTTTGATGTAAGATTTTTGCCAAATCCATTTTATATTAAAGAATTAAAAAACTTGACAGGAAATGATTTGGATGTAAAAAATTATGTTTTAAAGTTTGAGTTGAGTCACAAATTTTTGGATAAGGTTTTGGATTTAATAAATTTTTTGATTCCGAATTATATTCATGAGGGGAAAAATCAATTGGTAATTAGTATTGGATGCACTGGAGGAAAACACAGGTCGGTTACGATTGCAAATGAGATTTATAAAAAATTATTTGATGGCGGAAGAAATGTTTTGATAAATCATAGGGATATTAAAATTAATTGACACAGACAAATAAAGCTAAGGTATATTGGATTACTAAAAAAATTTGGTTCGTTAAAAAGATTGACTGGCAATAAATCAGTCAATCTTTTTTTATGCCGTGATTCATATAAGTAGATCTCATGACTTTAATAAAAAAATTTTGTCGTGGTATAATTTTTATATACCGATAAAATAGGTCGGTATATATTTGTCGCTTGTGGTTTTTATAATTGTATGTTTTTTGTGTTTGTTGAAGGAGGGTTTGTTATGAAAGAAAACAATATTAGATTAGGCAGCGTTCACATAAAATAAAAATATATTGAGCAAAGAAAAAAGTGATAAAATAAAGAAATAAAACTGACAAAGACACAATATAAAAAGCTAGAGGGATTAATGCCGACAGCGAGGA
>CAMVHY010000093.1 GCA_947167415.1 uncultured Clostridia bacterium | reverse complement strand
ACGGTTATAAAGTAGATATAACCATCGATACTGATACTCTTGTGAATGCGATTGTAAAGGCAAAACCGTCGGCTGCAAAAGGGCAATATTTAAAAAGTGTAGCAATTGCGTCGACGATGGGACCAGGAATAAAAATAAATCCAGTTGGCTTAAGCTAAGATTAAATTTGGTTTGATGATTTGTATGAATTTAAAAAAAATATATAAACCGTAGACAGCAAGTATAAAAGTAAATCTTGCCGAGGCTTTTAAAAATACTTTTTGTCTGAGTTTATGATTTGGACGAAAAGTATTTTTTTTATTGATTATGCACGGGTGAGTTTATATTTTTAAAAAAAAATTTAAAGGAGGTGAGAAAATGAGCAAAAAAATCGAAGAGAAAAAAAAGATTGTGGACGAAATTAAAAAAAATTTTGAAGGGGCTGTGTCGATAGTTTTGATAAATGCCCGTGGTTTAAAAGCAGATGAAGAGACGCAATTAAGAAAAGAATTGCGCGAGGCAAAAATAATTTTTAAGGTTTATAAAAATACGATGCTAAAATTCGCGTTTGATGATTCGGAGTTTAAGAATTTAAGCGAGTATTTAAGTGGACCAACGACTGTTGCAATAAGTTATGACGATGCGACAAGTGCGGCAAGAATTATTAATAAATTTATGAAAGAAAATGAAAATCTGGAATTTAAAGCGGGTTTTATAAGCGGAAATTTTTATAATGGCGAAGAAGTAAAAGCGATTGCGAATATTCCGTCGAGAGAAGAATTATTGTCGAAATTACTTGGGTCGATTAAATCGCCGATGGCATCGTTTGCGAGAGTTATTAAAGCTATTGCGGATAAAAAAGTTGCGTAAAAAAATAAAATTTTATGGGGGATTTTTAGTATGACTGTTGAAGAAATTATTGAAGCTATAAAAAATTTATCGGTTTTGGAATTAAATGAGCTGGTAAAAAAATGTGAAGAAGAATTTGGAGTTTCGGCGGCTGCAGGAGTTGTTATGGCAGCAGGTGGAGCAGGTGAAGCTGCAGAAGAAAAAACTGAATTTAATGTTGAATTAACTGAGGTTGGCAGTGAAAAAATAAAAGTTATAAAAGCTGTGCGAGAAGTTACGGGATTGGGTTTGAAAGAAGCAAAGGATTTGGTTGAAGGCGCGCCAAAAATTTTGAAAGAAGCTGTTGCAAAAGAAGAAGCTGAAAATATTAAAAAGAAACTTGAAGAAGTTGGAGCAAAAGTAAGTTTAAAATAATTTTTTTGAAATAAAAAGCTCTCTGGTTTTTATAAATCAGGGAGTTTTTTTTTATTTGCTTTGGAAAAAAATTTTTGAATCGAAAAGTGTTTGGATAAAATAAAAATAAAAAATAGGGGAGATCAAAAAATGTTTGATGATTTAGAGGCAAAAAATGTGTTTAAGTATTTTTATAAAATTTGTGAGGTGCCACATGGTTCTGGTAATGAAAAAAAATTAAGTGATTATTTGGTTGAGTTCGCAAAAAAAAATAATTTATATTGTGAAAGAGATAAATTTAATAATGTGTTAATAAAAAAAGTTGCGAGTCCTGGATATGAAAATGTTAATGGAATTATTTTGCAGGCGCATATAGATATGGTTTGTGTAAAAAAAGAAAATTCGAAACATGATTTTGAAAATGATAAATTGGAATTAATTGTTGATGGAAATTTTTTGCGTGCGAAAGATACTTCGTTAGGAGCAGATAATGGAATTGGAGTTGCAATAATTTTGGCAGTTTTGGAGTCAAAAAATATTTTGCATCCAAATATAGAAGCAATTTTTACTGTTGACGAAGAAAGAAGCATGTTTGGAGCAAAAAATTTTGATATTAGTAAACTAAAAAATAAAATTATGTTTAATTTAGATGGCGATGAAGAGGGATATTTTGTAGTCGGAAGCGGTGGCGGTCTGAGTAGTGAAATTATTTATGATATAAATTTTATTAATAGCAAGCAAAAAAGTTATGTTTTAAAAATAAGTAATTTGTTGGGTGGACATTCGGCAGTTGAAATTGATAAAGAGCGCGCGAATGCAATAATTTTAATGGCAAGAATTTTAAATGATTTGAGCAAAAAAATTAAATTTGGATTAGCTGATATTTTTGGTGGAACTGCTGGAAATGTGATTGCGAATTGTTGTGAGGCAGTAATAAATTTTGATGAAAAAGATTTTGATCTGGCAAAAAAAATGGTTGCTCAGTTGGTTGAGTGTTTTAAAAATGAGTTTGGTTTGTATGAAAAAAATTTTTTAGTTGAGATTTATGAGTGTGAAAAAAAATATGATGTAGTTTTGGATAAAAATAATTTTGATAAGTTAGTGCAAACTATTTTTTTGATGCCAAATGGTTTGATAAACAGAAATTTAAATTTAAATGGCATTCCGGAGACGTCAAGTAATATTGGTTTGATTAAAATTTTTGATGGAAAAATAGTTATAACGAGTTTTGCCAGAAGTTCATGTGAAAGCAAATTAGATTTTATTTTTGATAAGCTAGAGTTTTTAATAAATATTTTTGGTGGCAAAATAAAAATTTTAAATAAATTGCCAGCTTGGGATTATAAACCAGAGTCAAAATTAATTGAGTTTTGTAAAAAAAATTATGGTGACAAAGCAAAAATTGTAGCAACACACGGAGGGCTTGAGTGTAGTTTTTTTAAAAAAATAAAAGGCATAGAAATAATTTCGATGGGATCAAATATTTTTGATTATCATTCGGTAAATGAAAAAATAGAAATTGTGTCGGTAGAGCGGTTTTGGAAATTTTTTAAAAAACTGTTGGCGAACATGAAAAATTATTAAAAAAAGACTTGATCAGCAAGTCTTTTTTTTACAAGCATAAATTATTATTTTTAATACAGATTTTAGTCTTTTTCTTTATTTTTTTATAGCCCAAAAATTATTTTTATTGATCATGATTTGCGTTTATGATTTTTATTTAAAATTTATTTTGCCGGCTATTTATTCTACAAATCCTAACTTTGGCGAATATCTAAAAATTGGTTTTCCAATCAAATCTTTTTTTTTAACAAACGGATTATGCCAAAACCTTGAATCCAAAGAATTATTTCTATTATCACCGAGCATAAAATAACTATCTGTCGGAACAAAATACGGACCATAATTTCCTGATCCCGGATCACCATTATTAACAAAATCATCTTTTAAGGCAACACTGCTGTCATTTATATATACTTTGCCATTTTTTATTTCAACTTTTTCTCCGGGTAAACCAATTATTCTTTTTACATATAAAACATTTTCGCCATCCGGTGCATCAGGATATTTAAAAACAGCGATATCAAATCTTTTTGGTTTTTTAAAAACAAAACTTAACCTACTGACAAATAATTTATCTCCTGTCATAATAGTTTTCTCCATTGAAGCAGTTGGTATATTCGCATTGAAAACTATAAATCTATTAATTAAAAAAGCCAATACAACAGCTAAAACAATATATATAACCCACTCGACAAAATCATGAAACTTGTCGCTATTAATAATTTTTCCCGAACTCATAAACTCCACCTGATAAATACTTGTTAAAAATCATTATTACAGCCACAGTTATTATCGCAATTATTATTATTATCACAATCCGAATCTAATGATTTTTTTAATTTGTTTGCCCAATCTTTAGTTATAACAGATGTTTTTTCTAATAAACATTGTGCCTTCTTTTTTGCTTTGGGTTTAATTTTATTACTCATATAATCGCAAACATTGCTCTTTAATTCATGAACACACTTACACATTTTATTCAACCGATGTTCAAAGTTTTTTTTGCCATTTTTATAATCACAACAGCAATTGTCGTTTAAAGCAATTAATAATTTTTCCGCTTCTGCGGCATTAATTTTACCCTCGTCCAACATTTTTAAAATAAATTCTTGTTCTTCTCTTATAAACATAAAAAATCCTCCTTTTTGGTTGCAAAAAAATTAATGCAATGCGGTTTTACTTTACCACATTCCATAAAGAATCTTATCAAAAAAATTATTCTATGGATTTATAAATATTATTTCCCGGTCAATTAAATTTTATAAATAACATACTTTCTTATCAAAAAATTCCAAGCAAAAATTATACCTGTTGCCAAAATTTTCGCGAACATACTTTTCACATTAAATTTTTCTATCGCCAGAAACATAATTATTAAATTAAAAAATAATCCAATCAAACTCACACCATAAATTTTAAAAATCTCTTTTATCAAATATAAATTTTTATTTTTAAAAATAAACATATGCCCCAAAAACCAATTTACAAAAGTCGAAAAAACAAATGCAAACGAAGTCGCAAGCAAATAATTTATATTTAAAACGCCATTCAATAGATAAAAAAAAATCCATTCAGTCATGGTTGAAATTGCCCCAACAAATAAATACAACAAAAGTTCTTTAGCATACAAAAAATTATTTTTCATATTTCCTCCGCTATATTTTTTTTACTCAAATATAAAATTTAAATCGACTATCACTTAAAAATATTTTTTTTGGATGATATGAATGGAAAAATAAAACCAAACGATAAAATTTTAATCAACATAAAAAAAAATATCTTAGACCAATATAAATTTTAAAGCATTGAATAAAAATATTATGGTAAAAGTGAGAACGTGTTATCGTTCTATTAAAAATTTTTTCATTAGAAAAGTCTCTATCAGAAAAATATTTTTGCTACAAATAAGTACATAATTATCGTGGAAACATTTTTTTGTTTGTGAATATTTATCCTTTTTGTTTAATAATGGGGACAACTTATCAGCTTCAATTGATTTTTTTAATTATTGCGTTTAAAACAAATAATTTCATCCTTCGAAAAGTAAAATTTATACGATTTGAAGTACGATTTTTATAAATTGCTTTACAAAAAATAAAAAAAATCGTTTTACAAACACATTTCGATTGTTTATAATAAAGATATCGTTTGGTGTTTAATTTAAATTTATAGTAGCAATATTTTTATTTTAATTTTTTTTGAAAGAGAGAGTGTGGAGAAGTGGAGAAATGGAAAATAAAACCATTTTTAATCAAAATCAAATTATTGATGAAAAAGATCACGAAATATATATTTCAAATCAATCTAAACCAGGCTTTGATGATTTGCATTATTTTAATTGGTGTGAAAAACAGGCAAACAAATATTGTCAAAATGCATTTTACTATTGGAATTTGAACAAACGACAGCGAAATGAAGATCAGCAAAGAAATTTAAGGAAACAACAAAATTTTTTATTAAATAACGGCAATCGGATCAATTTTGATGGGTTTAATAATGTGGATTTATCCGTGTCAATTCCGGCGAACCTTAATTACAAAAATATTTTTAAAGAATTTTATTGGTCTGTGTGTGAAAATATGCGATTATTTGCAAATGATGTTGTATATTATCTATGGCTACGCATTTATAAAAAACATATTGAATCTAAACTTAACGCCCAAGAATTTAACCATATAAGCGGATTGAAAAATGGATTAGATAACGCTTTTAAAGATAATGTTAGTTGGCAAAATTTTATAGAGAAACTAAAAGAATCCCATATTGCATTTGCAAATATTTATGACGAAACACGTACGCAGGAACTTTTTAAATCATTTGACGAGCTTTATAAATCAATACCAAAAGAGATACAAATGTTTTGTAAAAATATTGGTAAAGAAAGATTTTTGCTGTTATTAAAGTCTATTTATGCAAAATTTCTTGATTTTAATGGAAAAGAACATGACTTCCAAAAGGATATTGATTGGGAGGATAACGTAATTAATGAAAAAATACTTAATACACGAAAGCAAGTGCAACTTTGTTCGGCTTTATATAAATTATTTATTAAAGATAAAATAGAATATTGGGGATTAGACAACGGAAAAATTGCACGGCTGAGAAATAATGATTTGTTAAAATACGCTCAAAAACCACAAGATGGTTTGGTTTATAACGATTATGTAAAAATGCGAACAGGATGGAATAATTTAAGAGACAAGCCTTTGGGCAAATTAGATGCAAATATTAGAAATGTT
>CAMVHY010000092.1 GCA_947167415.1 uncultured Clostridia bacterium | reverse complement strand
TTCGTTGTATCTTTATGTATTTGTAGTTCTTTTAAATTTTTTTCATGTAGACACTATCTATGATAAAAACTTTATTTCTTCTTCGAGTTGCACGCCAAATTTTTCATAAACAACTTGTTTTACATAATTACTTAAATCCAAAACATCTTTTGCTGTTGCATTACCCAAATTAATTATAAATCCACAATGTTTTTTTGAAACACAAGCTCCTCCAATTTTATAACCTGCAAGTCCCGCGTCCATTATTAATTTTCCTGCAAAATTATTTTTTGGTCGTTTAAATGTACTTCCAGCACTAAAAAAATTTAATGGCTGAGAATTTTTACGTTTTATTTTATACTCCTCCATTTTACTTTTTATTTCATCATAACTTCCAGCATTTAATTTTATTTTTGCTGACAGAACAACATAATTTTTATTTATTAAACTTTTTCTATAATCAAATTTTAAATCTTCCATGATTTTTATTTTATTTTTATATAAAACTTCCGCAGAAACAAAAATATCTTTTATTTCACGCCCATAAGCTCCGGCATTCATACAAATTGCTCCACCTAGAGTTCCCGGAATTCCTGAAGCAAATTCCATTCCTGAAAAATTATTTTCCAATGCTCGATTTGCCAAAACACTTAATAGAATTCCTGCTTCTGCCCAAATCTCTTTTTTCTCATAATTTATTTTTACGACGTTCATTTTTTTATTTATTTTTATTATTACGCCTCGAAATCCTGCATCTGAAATCAATAAATTTGTTCCATTTCCCATTACAAAATATTTTATATGATTCTCTGTACAAAAATTTATTACTTTAATCACATCTGATTTATTTTTCGGCAAAAATAAAACATCTGTATTGCCACCGATTTTAAATGATGTATGTTTTTTCATCGGTTCGTCAAAAAATACACCACCAACAAAATTTGTTTGAAAAAAATTTTTTATCACAACAATTACCCCTTAATTACATAAAACAATTTTTTATTTCGAAAATAATAATATACATAGCTGATAATTTTTTTTGCTTCAAAAATAAATTTGCTCATAAAAAATATTTTTCTCAACAAAATAATATTAATCTTATTTAGTAGTTATGTATGCAAAAATATTTCGATTGACAAAAAAAAAGCACCTTTATAGTATGAGATTTGTTTTATAAAAATAATTTTTTTACGGGGAGTGATAAAAAAGTGCTTAAATTAAACAAGACTATGTTATTCCTAGCATTTATTTTATCTGTTATATGTTTTTTCCTTGCCAATAGATTTTTTTATTTATATACAATTGGAGATGGGGATTTTTTTGCCAAATTTAGTTTTGGTTTTTCGACGCTATTTGAAAGTTTGCAAACACAACCATTTTTTATATTTAAAACCAAAGAGGCTATTTTATGTGGTTTAATCGCAGCTTTATTGCCGTTTGTATTTGTTTTATATCAAACTACAGGTAGAACAAATTTTATGAGCGGAATCGAACATGGTTCGGCGAAATGGGGAAATAGAAGAACGATAAAACCATTTTTAGATAAAGACCCTAAAATGAATATGTTATTTACAAAGACAGAAGGGATGTCTATTAATACAAGGCAAACTTTTAGAAATAATAATGTTGTTGTAATCGGTGGTAGTGGTAGCGGTAAAACACGATTTTATGTAAAACCAAATTTAATGCAATGTCATTCGAGTTATGTTATAACTGATCCAAAAGGAAGTCTTGTTCTTGAAACTGCGACTATGTTAGAAAAAAATGGCTACAAGATAAAAATATTTAATCTGATTGATTTTACTAAAAGTGACGGTTATAACTTTTTTGAATATGTCCACGACGAAAAGGATATTTTAAAACTCATCACAAATTTGATTACGAATACAAATGGTGATAAAAAAAATAGTGGAGCGGATCCGTTTTGGGAAAAAGCGGAGACTGCTTTATTGGAAGCATTGTTTGCTTTCGTTTTAATGGAAGCTCCAAAAAACGAGCAAAATATTGCAACAGTAATGGAATTATTGCGCTTGGCAGAAGTAAAGGAGGAAAATGAAAATTATAAGTCGCCATTGGATATTTTGTTTGAGGATTTAAAAGCGGAAAAGCCTGAGCATTTTGCGTGTAAGCAATATGATTTGTTTAAGCTTGCGGCCGGAAGAACTGCAAAAAGTATCTTAGTTTCGGTTGGTGTGCGTCTAGCTACTTTTAATATCAAAGTTGTTTCTGATATGCTGTCAGAGGATACGATCGAGCTAGATAAAATCGGTGAGGAAAAAACAGCGCTGTTTATTATGCTTTCTGACTCGGATCGTACATTTAATTTCTTGGCAGCAATGATGTATCAGCAATTATTCGATTCATTATTTTTAAAAGCAGAACAAAAATATGGTGGGCGTTTGCCAATTCATGTTAGGTTTTTGTTAGACGAGTTTGCAAATATAGGATTAATTCCAAACTTTGATATTTATATTGCTACTATGCGAAGCCGTGAAATGTCCGTAAATGTTATTTTGCAAAATGTTGCCCAAATTAAAGCATTATATGAAAAAACTTGGGAGACTATTACCGGTAACTGTGACACGCTTTTATTTTTGGGAGGCAAAGAACAATCGACTTGTGAATATATTTCCAAAATGATTGGAAAAACGACTGTCGATTTGCGAACGACTTCCGAAAGCAAAGGTCAGTCCGGTAGCTATTCAAATAGTGGACAAGTTGTCGGACGTGAATTAATCACACTGGATGAAGTTGGATTACTCAAAGGTGATGAATGTATCCTTTCTATTCGTGGTTTGCGTCCGTTTAAATCAAAAAAATATGTAATAGAAAAACATGAAATGTATAAATGGCTTTCAGATTATAATAAGAAATACATTTACCTTATTGTAGATTCCAATACGAGAAAAATAAACATGTTTTACTCTAAAATAGCAAGTTTGCCGAGGACGTTTGATGTCAATAGTTTAATAAATGCAAAAGTAGAAGACTTTATTGACATGGATGAACTTGAAAACAGCATTGATAAATTTATTAATGAGAAAGTTGTTGGCATTTCGAGTGACGAAGAAGATACTACTGATACAGAAAGTGAAAGCGTATAAAATTTGATTTTTGTATTTGTTTTCTGTTAAAAATTAGCTTGCACTTGATTATGCAATAATTATTTTTTATTTATATTTGATTTGTAGGAGGTTTTATTTATGCTTAAAGGTACTGAAGCTACAATGCCGTCCTTTTCGGTCGCAAATACGGGTAATTTAGTAAATAGTATTTTTGGATTTATGGTGCAGTTTGTTATTGTCGGTGGCGCATTGTGGACAGTTTGGGGGATTGTTGTTTTAGCTGGTGCATTAAAAGATAAAAATGGTCCAGGTTTGCAAGGCGGCGTTTGGCAAATTGTTGGTGGTATCATGATACTTGTTTCGGCAATTTTATTCGGTCAATTAATTAAATTTCAGTAAAATAGATGCCTGTCTCTCGTTTTATTTAATATATTAAAGAATAAAAATAAAATGGGAGACATATTTGTTAGCGGAAAACTTTTGAATAGGTGATTATTTGAAAAAGATAAGAATTTTAATTTTGGTGTTGATAGTATTTTTTTCGACATCATTAATATCAGTAGAACGATTGGTAGCTGAAGACAAGTGTGAGTACTACTCAGACAAATTCAAGAAAATACAAGAAAAATTCGATAAAAAACATAAAGATGGTCTTTTTGGGATTCTTGGGAAAGAAGTTGACGGTTTAAAGAATTTAGTTGTCTCTTTGCGTGAAGATGTTTCAGGTATATCTCAAGGAGCGGTGTGGGATACAAAAGCATCAGAAGATTTTAAAAAATATACAAATGATTATTCTGCAGCCAGTAGCGCTTATAATGATTGTTCTCGTAATTTTAGGCAAGTAAGCTACGAGTATAACGGTTGGAAAAATGAAAAGGTTGACCCTACAGATGAAGAAAGTTCAGAGATAAACAAAGATAAATATAGGGAAAAAGTATCAGAAATTGATATAATTCAAAATAATATTGAGAAAGAATTAAGTAACTATAAAAACGAAATAGCGAAAAGTTTTTCTATATTATCGGAAAATATGCTAGGGGTGGTCCATACAACACAGCTTCTTGATTTTGTTGCGGATTTTTGTGTGCTCGGGGGTTCTATTTGGATGATTTTGGGTACTATTACTTTAGCAGGTAGTTTAAAAGACAAAAACGGTCCGACATTACAGACATCGATTTGGCAAATTGTTGGTGGAACGATGATTGTATTTGCCACTTATTTGTTTAAGAACAGTTCGCAATATCCAAATTTGTTAAACGAGGTTCTACGGTTAGCATCACAATTTACCCGCGTAGGTGGCGCTCTTTGGTCGGCTTGGGGAGTTATAATATTAGCAGGTGCCATTAAGGACAAGACTGGACCCGCTTTGCAATCAGCCATTTGGCAAATTGTTGGCGGAATAATGATTATTATGACTTCGTATTTATTTACGTATGTGGTAAAAGTAATGTGAGTTTGAATTTAACTTATCAGTTTTTTGGAGATGATAAAAATTGACAAATTTATAGTTGAAACGCGTGAAATAATTATTAGACCATCTATTAGTGATGGTTCTGTGGTGAGTACAATTATTATTGCTAATACAAATAAAGTTTTAGTTTATGAATCATGTATTAACGTAGTTGTGTTTGTTCTCACTTTTGCAGGATCCTTTTGGAGTATTTTAGGTTTAGTAAGGTTTGCTACGAGTTTGAGCCAAAAAAGCGGTCCAAACCTACAGGCATCTATATGGCAAATAGCTGGGGGATTTGCAGTTATATTAGCAGCGTTCCTTTTTAGAACCTATGGCTTTGACTATAATTTGGTCGTAAAAGTATTTTATTATGCTCATAAATTAATAATTTTTGCAGGATCTTTTTGGAGTGTATGTGGTTTGATTGTTTTGGCAGAAGGCTTAAAAAACTCGTATGCTCCCAATATGGAATCCGGAATTTGGCAAATTGTCGGCGGAATCATAATATGTTGCGTGGCATTTTTGCTAAAGGATCTTTTAAGTTTTAGTAATATCAATAAGTAAATAAATAAAATTACAAGGAGATGTATTTGCTTTGCAAGGAAATTTTATGATTTTAGGTCTTTTTACAATTGTTGCAAATGCAATAATGAATATTGTAGAGCCTGCAGCAACTCTGGGTGCACAAATAGCAGGTGTAATTCTCGAAGCTGCCGTTAACGCAATTGTTCCGTTTTTGCCGGCAATAATGAAAATATTCAAAAACATTAATTTTAACCCGATTGTCTCGATACTTATAGAGCTAGTAGTATTAGTGGTCGAGATCGTGGTTGTACTTATTGCTAAAGGAAAGCAGAACCTAGTGGCATGGATTATAACAAATATTTTTTCAGCATATGATTCTATTACAAGTCCAAGTAGATTAGGTTGTTTATCGTGGTCTCCTATTAATTATATTTTTAAGGGGGAAGATAAAAATGTAGTGGTTGGTAGCATGACTAACCCGTACTATATGTCAATAAAACTTATGAATGAAGGAATTAAACCGACGGCGATGATTGTTTTTGCTTTAATAATAATGGTTGAACTATTTCAAATTACTATAAGAACTGAAGGCATGAGAAATTCTGGTTTTGAATCTCCTTTTAAGTTGATGTTAAAAGTAGCGGTTTGTAAAATTTTACTTGATAATACAGAATTTATTTTAAGATCGATTTTTGAAGTGGGAACTGACATGGTATTGCGGCTAAATTTAATGGCTAGTAGCATAGATATTTCTCCTACTGAAAATACGTTAAAAGTATTCACCGATAATTTGCTAGCTATTAGACCGATAGTACTTTTCCTTATGTTGGCTCAAACTTGGGTACAATCTGGATTAGTGTGGGTTTTCATGGAAGTGTTTTTGCCAATGATAGTTTTATCTCGTATGATCGAAATTTATATTATGATCGTTTTAGCTCCTATTCCGTTTGCTACTTTTGCTCATCAAGAGTTTAGCTCTGTAGGCAAAAGTTATTTAAAACAATTTATTGGGGTGTCTTTCAAAGCAGCCGTAATGTTTGTAATAGTAATTATATACGGTTCGCTTATGACCATAGCAAGCCTAGATATGATGAATGTTGAAGCTTTATATGTGGCATTTGCCATGTTAAAAATACTGT
>CAMVHY010000091.1 GCA_947167415.1 uncultured Clostridia bacterium | reverse complement strand
ATTCTCTGAATTTCATTATCGCGTCCAACTATCGGGTCAAATCCGTTTTGACTCGCCGTAAAAGTCAAATCTTTACTATATTTATCTAAAATCGGCGTATTCGATTTCATTCCTGCTTTTTTATTAACACCGCCACCGCTCGCATCACTTTGATTATTTAACAACGCAATAATATCATCATAAAGCTTTTGTGCATCAATATTACACATTCCTAAAATTTTTACAGCAATACTATCGCTTTCTTTTAAAATTGCCAGTAAAATATGCTCAGTTCCGACATAATTCGTTCCAAGCTTTAAAGCTTCATGCATTGCCATTTCCAAAACCCTTTTAGTTCTTGGTGTTAATTCTTGTGGCAAAAAATTTAACGGCTCATCTGCTCCTATTAAATCAATTATTTTTTCCGCTATATCATATTCACTTATATTTTTATTTGCCAAAATTTTTTCAGCAACCGAATTAGCAACTCTTAACAAGCCTACAAGTAGATGCTCGGTTCCGACATAATCATGACCAAGTTCCATTGCTGCTCGCTTTGCATACTCAATTGCCATTCTTGCCTTTTCTGTAAATTTATCCGCAGGCATTAATTACCCACCCCACTTATTTTAATAAAATTCTAAAGCATGCTTTTTATAAACTTAGCACGTTCAATATCTCTTTCCTGCTCTTTTAATTTACATCCTAGATTTTTTTGCAACAAACCAGGCTGTATATACATCATCATTTTATAAATATTAATTTTAAATTTATTTACATCAAAGCCCATACAATTTCCTAGCATCACATCCGATAACAAATTCATAGTTTCACGTGTACCGATTTTTTTGCAATTACTCAAAATCCCAAACGAACGATAAATTTTATCTTCAAAATCAATTTTATTATTATCATCCTTTAATATATTTTCTCTTAGTTTTAACTCTTGATCAATTATCTGCTGTGTCACATTTCTTAAGTTTTTTATTATATCCCTTTCTGATTTTCCAAGCGTAATCTGATTCGAAACCTGATATAAACTTCCCATTGGCTCCGTGCCTTCGCCATGCCATCCCCTTACAGTCATTCCGAATTTACTTATAATCTGCACTAAATTTTTTAATTGCCCAGATTTCTCAAGCATTGGCAAATGCAACATAAAAGAAGCACGCAAACCAGTCCCTACATTCGTTGGACACGACGTCAAAAATCCAAAGTCATCATCAAAGGCATAATCAATCTTACTAGAAATTACATTATCTACATTATCAGACAAAATAAAAGCGTTATTAATATCATCTCCGGCACATATCGACTGTATCCTTATATGATCTTCCTCGTTCAACATAATACTCAACGATTCGCTTTCATTAATAAAAAAACCTTTGGGATTTTTATTTAACAAAAAATATTGGCTTATATTATTTTGCTCAAAATTTGCCAACTCATCTATATCCGAAGTATTATCGGCGCTCATATAATTTAATTTTCCTGAAGACATACCTTCCTCAAAAATATCTATAATTTCGCTAATCATATCTCTCGCTTGGTCTTTATTCAATAACATCGAAAACGGATAATCTTTTAAATTTCTTGCTAATCTCACACGCGAAGAAATCAAAATATCTTTACCCAAATCTTCATTATCATACCATTTTTTTACACTATTCATTTAAATTGCCCGCCTCCCTAATTTTTTTTATTTCGTCTCGTATCCTTGCTGCATCTTCATATTTTTCCTCATTTATTGCTCGCCTTAAATCATTTTCTAATCTAGCAATTTTATTTTCAAAAGACACTTTTGCAATATTTTTAACAGGCACTTTTCCGATATGCTTAACACTGCCCTGAATATTTTTTAATACTAACAACAAATCATCATGAAATACTTTATAACACTCGCCACATCCTAATTTTCCACTATTTTTAAAATCATCATAACTAAAACCACATTTATCACACACTCGCGTTTTAATCAAATTTTCAGAACCAAAACTCTGTCTGTGATTATGACTCAAAAAACCATCTAAAAACCCCTGAAACAATTCATCAAACGAAAGCTGCATCCCAAACTGTTTTGCACACTCTTCGCACAAATGCAATTCTCTTTCTTGACCGTTAATTATTCTGTGTACAAAAACAGTCGCCTGATTTTCATTGCAATTCTGACACAACATATAAAATCATCTCCCTTATTAATTTTATTTCAAAATAAATTTATACTATCAAGCCTTTCCCATGGCAAATTTAAATCATTTCGCCCAAAATGTCCATAATTACAAACCTGCTTAAAAATTCCTTTATTCAAACCAAATCTCTCAATAATAGCCTTTGGTCTAAAATCAAATTTATTTTTTACCACGTCCAATATTTCTCTTTCCGCTTTATTTCCAAATAAATTCAAATAAATACTAACCGGATTTTCAATTCCAATTGCATAGCAAACTTGCACTTCACATTTATCACTCAATCCGGCCGCTACAATATTTTTTGCAACATATCGCGCCATATATGCCCCACATCTATCAACTTTTGTCGCGTCTTTTCCAGAAAAAGCACCGCCTCCATGCCGAGCATATCCTCCATAAGTGTCAGCGATAATTTTTCTTCCCGTTAATCCAGAATCTCCTGCAGGTCCGCCGATTACAAATCTCCCCGTTGGATTAATTAAAAATTTATTTTTTAACTCACCATTAATTAAATTTTTTGGCAAAACCAAACTAATCTGCTCGATAATATCACTTTTTAATTTATCATAATCAATATTTGGCTCATGTTGCGCCGAAATTAATATTTTATTTATTTTTACCGGCTTATTATTTACATATTCAAGCGTAACTTGTGCTTTGCCATCCGGTCTTAAATAATCCAAAACTTTTTCTTTGCGTAGGCTTGCCAGCCGTTTAGTAATTTTATGCGCCAAATAAATTCCCATCGGCATATATTCTTCTGTTTCATTACAAGCAAAACCAAACATCATTCCTTGATCGCCAGCACCAAGTTCATTATCTTTTTTATTTACGCCACGCGCAATATCACCCGATTGATTTCTAAAACTCGTTAATATCGCACACGATTTATAATCAAATCCCAAATCAGATTTATCATACCCAATTTCTTTTATAGTCTCGCGCGCTATTTTTTCCACGTCGACATAACAATCCGTTGTAATTTCTCCCGTCATAAAAACTAATCCGGAACTTACCAAAGTTTCACACGCCACACGCGCATTTTTATCTTTTTTTAAAATCTCATCCAAAATCGAATCCGAAATATTATCGCAAATCTTATCAGGATGTCCTTCAGTTACCGATTCCGAACTGAAAAAAAAATTATCCGCCAAAATTTTAACCTCCAATTTAAATTTATATAGCCAAAAAAAAGCTTGTACAAAAAAATTATATCACCCAAAAATTTATTTAAAATACAGCTCAAAAAGCAATTTATTTAATAAAATTTTATTTAGCCAAAACAAATACGCGCCAATCAAAAATAAAAATAAATTTTTAAATATTATCCCACTTAAACACAAAAATAAAATCATTGCGCGATTAAATTTTATAAAAAATATATTTGCCCTATTAAACTTTTTTAAAATCAAAATAAAAATTCTTCCTCCATCCAACGGATAAATTGGCAAAAGATTAATGCTCCAAATAAAAAAATTTATCTGCCTGACAAATAAATTTTTACATAAAAACCAAATCAAAAAATTTATTAGCGGCCCCGAGATTAAAAGCAAAAATTTCTTTTTGCGTTCTAATAAATCAAAATTAATTATCTCTGCGTGCATGCCAAACAAACCAAACACAATTTTTTTTGTTTTTAAACCAAATATTTTTCCAATAAAAACATGTGTCAACTCATGAATCAAAACAAAAATAAAAATCACGACAAATTTTTTTAACGCGTTTAAATCTAACAAAAACAAAAAACTTAAAAAAAACGACTTTTCAAATTCAAATTTCAATTACCAAACTCACCAATTTTATTTTTAAAAATCATCACTCATTGGTAAATTCACAAACTCAATCGGATCAATCAATTCATTTTTATATTTAATTTTAAAATGCAAATGCGGACCGGTTGCAAAACCTGTTTTTCCAACCAAACCAATAACCTGATTTTTTTTGACATTTTCTTTTTCAACAACCAAAATTTTTTTCATGTGCGCACAAAATATTTCATACCCGCCATCCGTTTCATATAAAACAAAATTTCCAAACGAATTCGATTTTCCAACCGACTTTATTTTTCCATTACAAACAGCATAAATATTTTTGCCTTCTTCTGCTCCAATATCTAACCCGTCGTGAAATTCTTTTTTTTTGCTAATCGGATTTATTCTTTCGCCAAATCCCGACGTAATTATTCCGTCAACCGGATTAACAAATTTTTTTTCTTGCTCATTATTATTTTTTAAAACAAGTTTTTTTTTATTTCATCTTCTTCTTTATTTTCCTCACGCATTTTATTTTTTACGTTCTCATTAATTTCAAATACATCAACATCATTTTTTTTCTCAAATCCAATTTTTTCTGCTAGCAAATCAAAATCGAGATTTTTAATTTTTTTTAAATACATGTCAAGTTTTTTTTCCGTCAAAACATTTTTCGATAACTCTCGATTTAAAATCAACTTTATTATTTTTATTTCATTAAACTTCAACAGATTTAAAACCAAAATTATTAACAAGCAAACCAGATATAAAATAAATTTATTAAAAATTTTTTCGTTCCGACAGCTTTTATTTCTTACTTTACTTTTCCTTCGCGCATATCTCACCATTAATTTTTTTCTCCGTAATTTATTTTGTCCAAATCAACATCAATTAAAATTATGTCATCACCAA
Source organism: uncultured Clostridia bacterium (assembly GCA_947167415.1). Taxonomy (GTDB): domain Bacteria; phylum Bacillota; class Clostridia; order Lachnospirales; family CAMVHY01; genus CAMVHY01. The sequence goes on along the minus strand of CAMVHY010000091.1, from coordinate 1,335 downwards.
TTTGTTTAATATTTTCCCATGCAATAAAATATTCGCTTTCTTTCCCAAAAACGCCAAAAATTTTTCCGTTCTCGACCACAATTATTTTTTTTATTCTTCCAGTTCGTTCATCGATGTCAAAATCACTTAAAAAACCAAAACGTTTTCCATCATTAATATTTATAATTTCTTTTTGTTTAAAATCAGATATTCTCACAAAAATTACCTCCTGAAAAAAATTTATGCCGCCAAACTTTTTTTAAGTACAAAAAAAATCCCGACTTGACAATAAAAAATCAAACCGAGATTTATAAATTTATAAAATCAAATAAAATTTTTATTAGATGACATTTTCATCTTCGTTAATCATATTACATTTTTCTTCTTCGAGACCAATATTATTTTCTTTATTTTTCTGTGTTGGTTCCAAAATAGTATATGTCAAAAAACTTATACAACAAGATCCAGGTTTTTTACGATAATAATCACCAATTTTATTATAGAAAAGTCCAATTCCAAAACCTACAGCTCCTAAAATTCCCAAACCGATAGCAAGAAATTTTAAAGCCAAAGCCGAAGTTGGTACCATAAAAAATAATGCAATTCCTGCGCCGATAAAACAAAGCCCCAAAATAATTAAGAGATACTTCATTAAATATGTTCCATTGGTTTTGTTGTTGTCTTTTTCTTTTTTACTGATGTCGATGTTTTCGATTTTCTTTTTATTGTTGGTATTGTTGTTCAAATTTCCTTCTTTGTTTTCGTTTTTGCCCTCGATTTTGTTTTTAACTTCGTCGATATTGTTTTCTTCTTTAATTTCGATTTCGTTTCCCCCTTGTACTCTTTTCTCTAAATCTTCTTTATTATGAAACCCTAATTCCAATTTTACAGAATCATTTTCGGCGACTGATGGGTTTACCGTGTTTGCGTTAGTTACTATATACGAAAATCGTTGAGCCGTACTTGGATTTTCTGAATTATACATTATTTTGCTTGGATAAGATATCATGTGCGTGTCATCATATCCAATACTTAATGCTGGATCATTGTTTATGGTGCTTTTATCATAAATTTCGATATTATGATCCCGGTTTCGATCGTGCCCCGTGAATTGTATGACATTTGGAAATATTAGTTTTGCAGCTTTTTTCTGCTCATTTTTTTCGACGTTCCAAGAATCATCTGTATTTTCGACAAGCTTCCTTTCAAAGTATATGTGCGACGCATATCCATCATTTTTTTTAAACTTGATAATACGCAACGAAATTAAACAAGTATTCATACACCAACTTACATTAAAACCCTTTTTACTTGACGAAAAATAACCTGCAAAATAACCCAACAACTCATCAAATT
>CAMVHY010000090.1 GCA_947167415.1 uncultured Clostridia bacterium | reverse complement strand
ATCACGGCTTTAAAACAGTTGTTCCTCCTAAAAAAAAATCGTAAGTTGCCTTGGAATTATGATCGACAACTTTATAAACATCGCAATACTATTGAACGATATTTTCTGAGATTAAAACGTTTTAGAAAAGTTTTTACTCGTTATGATAAACTTGATTCTATTTTTATCTCTACCATCTCCCTTGCTTTTATTTTTGATTTGCTTTTTATGTGAATACTGCCTAGATTGCAATTTATTCAGAAAAAGAATTTTAGACAATAAAACAATAATAAACTTTATAAGTCGGATTTAAATTAACCAAAAAATAATTTTTGGACTTAAAAGCATGAGGTATAAATTCATGCTTTTTTTATTTTTTATTATTGATTTTAAAAATATATAGCAATAAATTATTCAGGTTGCATTTTATATTGCAAATAGCAGATAATATAAATGTTTTGCTCAGGCGAATTTGTTTTGATTTAAAAAGTTAGGAGGGATTTTTATGGCTAGTAATAATGTTAAAAAAATAGGCGTTTTGACGAGTGGAGGAGATGCTCCTGGAATGAACGCAGCAATTAGATCTGTTGTTAGAACGGCAATTTATAATGAAATGGATGTAATCGGAATAAAACGTGGTTTTGCTGGTTTACTTTCGGGAGAAATAATTGAGATGAATGCGCGGGCAGTTTCTGAAATTATTCATAGAGGCGGAACTTTTTTATTAACTGCGAGATGTTCTGAAATGATGCAAGAAACAGGAATCGAACGCGCGCACAAAATTTGTCAAGTGCTTGGGCTTGATGCTTTAGTTGTAATTGGTGGAGACGGATCTTTTCATGGCGCACAAAAATTATCGCAACTAGGAACAAACGTAATTTGTATTCCTGCAACGATTGATTTAGATTTGGATTGTACGGAATATACAATTGGATTTGATACGGCAATTAATACCGGAATGGAAGCGATAAATAAAATTCGTGATACTTCGAGTTCACATGAAAGATGTAGTTTGGTTGAAGTAATGGGACGACACGCAGGACATATTGCTTTATGGTGTAGTCTTACGGGCGGCGCAGAGGAAGTTTTGATCCCGGAAATGCATGAAAAAGTTGATATGGATATGTTGATTCAACAAATTTTTGCCAATAGATCTAAAGGCAAGAATCATAATTTAATAATAGTTGCAGAGGGAATAGGAAATACGAGCAAGATGGCAAAAGAAATAGAAAAGATTACGGGCATAGAAACTCGTGCGACAATTTTGGGACATTTACAAAGAGGTGGAAGTCCGACAGCAATTGATAGAATGCATGCGTCAATGATGGGTTATATGGCAATTGATGTTTTGGTTAAAAATAAAAAAAATCGAGTTATAAGTTATGTAAACGGAAAATATGAAGATTTGGATATAAACGAAGCATTGAATATGAAAAAGAATTTTGATAAAAAAATGTATGATATAATAAAGATATTGGCGATTTAAAAAAATAAATTTTATTTTTAAGGGGGAATTAATTTTATGACAAAAAATTTATCGCAGAAAAAAAATTTTTTGATGACAAAAATTGTTGCGACGCTAGGACCAGCAAGTAATAAAACTGAAATTATTGAACTTTTGGCAAAAGCCGGAATGAATGTGGTGAGAATAAATTTTTCACATGGCGATTATAAAACGCATGGAGAAATAATAAAGGCTGTAAAAACGGTAAGAGAAAAATTAAAAATACCGTTGCCGATACTTTTAGATACTAAAGGACCGGAAATAAGAATCGGACGTTTTGCTTTAGACAAAAAAGTTTATCTTGCACAGGGAAATAAATTTACTTTGACAACGAATAATATAGACGGAGATGAAAAACACGTTTCGGTTACTTATAAAGATTTGCCAAAAGATTTAAAAAAAGGCGGACGTGTTTTAATTGATGATGGCTTAATAGAATTAAAAGTGCTTGATTTAACTGAAACGGATATTATTTGCGAAGTGATTAACAGTGGATTTTTAGGTTCTTGTAAAGGAATAAATATTCCGGATGTTTATGTAAATTTACCGTCGCTGACAGAAAAAGACGAAAAAGATATATTATTTGGAATCGAAAATGGCATAGATTTTATCGCCGCGTCGTTTATAAGAACTGCTGAGGACGTAGTCAAAATAAAAGAGATTTTAAAAAATAATCATGGGGAATATATAAAAGTTATTGCGAAAATAGAGTGTCGTGACGGCGTAAATAATATAGATTCGATTTTGGAAGTTTCAGATGGAATTATGGTTGCGCGTGGTGATTTAGGTGTCGAAATTCCACCGGAAGAAGTTCCGTTGGTGCAGAAATTATTAATAAAAAAGGCGAATGAAAAGGGAAAAGAAGTTATAACGGCAACACAAATGCTTGAATCGATGGTAAATAATTTACGACCGACAAGAGCAGAAGCAAATGATGTGGCAAATTCTATTATTGACGGATCGAGTGCGATTATGCTTTCGGGTGAAACGGCTCAGGGGAAATATCCAGTTGAGAGTGTAAAAATGATGGCACGAATTGCTTATAAAACAGAAAGTTCGGTTGATTATCATAAAGAACTTTTGAGTAGCTATAAAAATTTTAGGTCGAATATTACTAATTCGATAAGTTTTGCGACGTGTACGATTGCAAGGGATTTAAAAGTTGCATGTATAGCGACGGTTACGAATTCTGGATTTACAGCGAGAATGCTTTCGAAGTTTAGACCAGTTTGTCCGATTTTGGCAATTACACCGAATGAGCATGTTTGGAGACAATTAAGTTTAACTTGGGGATGTTTGCCAATTTTGTCTGATAAAATAAATATAAACGACGGGACGTTTAGTATTGCTGTAGAAAAATCTATGGAAACGGGATTAGCTAAAAGTGGGGATGCGATTGTAATAGCAGCAGGAATTCCGGTTGGAGTTTCGGGAGCGACGAATACTTTGAAAGTGCAAATTGTTGGAGATGTTTTAGCAAAAGGACAAGGAATTGGAAATAAAGTTGTTTCAGGAAGAGCGTGCGTAATAAAAGTTTTTGAACAGGCACGAAATTGTTTTAAAGACGGAGATATTATCGTTACGCCAGAAATAAATGATGATTTATTGCCGTTTATTAAAAAGTCTTCGGGTGTTGTTGTTGGAAGTTGGGAAAACGATGATAACAAGCAAGCAAAAGTTATTGCGGATTTATTGGATAGCATAAAAGGAATAGTTTATAACGGAAATAAAAGTTAAGAGGTTGTTTTATGGCGGAAGAAAATAAAAAGGAAAATAAAAAAATAATTATTGCTGTAGATGCAATGGGCGGCGATAAAGCTCCTGATGAAATAATAAAAGGTTGTGTCGAAGTTTTTGGTTTGTGTGAAAATTTAAAGATTTTTTTGGTTGGAAAACAAGAAATTATAGAAAGAAAGCTCGCTGAATATAAAGGACGAGGTTTAAATTTTGATATTGAGATAATTAACGCGCAGGAAGTTATTTTAAATAATGAATCGCCAACTTGGGCTATAAAAAATAAAAAAGAATCGTCGATTGTTAAGGGATTAAATTTAGTAAAAGAAGAGGAAGCCGACGGATTTGTTTCAGCAGGAAGTACAGGAGCGCTTTTGTCGTGTTCGACTATTTTGTTAAAAAGGTTGCCGGGAATAAGCCGGCCGGTTTTAGCAACTTTGCTTCCGACGGTAAATAAAAATAAATTTGTTCTGTTATTAGATAGTGGGGCAAATGTTGATTGCAAAGCGATTTATTTAGAGCAGTTCGCGCACATGGGATATGTTTATATGAAAAATATTATGAAAATAAATAAGCCGAGAGTTGGTTTAATAAATGTTGGCACAGAAAATTTGAAGGGTAATGTTTTAACGAAGGAAGCGTATGAGTTGCTTAGTAATTCGGATTTGAATTTTATAGGAAATATTGAAGCGCGCGATATTTTTTCAGGAATAGCAGATGTTTTGGTTTGCGATGGATTTGTAGGAAATATAATTCTGAAAAATATTGAAGGTATGGCTAAAAATATTTTTAGGATGCTAAAAAATGATATTAAGAAAAATATTTTTAGAAAGCTCGGAGGTTTATTGGTAAAGCCGGCGTTTGTAAATCTTAAAAAAAAATTTGATTATAACGAAATAGGCGGAGCGCCGTTTTTAGGATTAAATGCGATTGTGGTAAAAATTCATGGAGCGTCTGATTATCGAGCGGTAAAAAATGCAATTATGCAATGTGTTAGTTTTGTTAAAAATGATCTAAAAGAAAAAATTAAGCTTGTCAAGGCTTAATTTTTTTGTTTTGTTGCGATCGATAGAAGTTTATACGTTAATTTTGGGGTCAAAAAAGCCTCTCGGTTTATAAAAAAATCGAGAGGCTCTTTTTTAAAAATTTGGCTTATTTTGTCTTGTTGTCTATTCCTTGTCTACACCATAGTTCGTATCATATTCACTTAATAAAAGCTTATGCTCATTATACTTATTATCGCTAAAATAACCAAACCCTAGACAACTTATTTCAGACTGAGTATTTTCTAGCGCTTTCTTCAATTTTTTTGATCCCGATTTACTTACAACCCACGCAAATAAAGTTAGAAAACCAATTCCCATACCCAAAATACATAACGGCGCAGCCAAAGCAACAGCTGTGGGCAATGCTAAAATTTCACCGAATCCCAAACCTAAAAATGTAGCGGCGGCGATAACAGCAGAAATTCCCATGTATACGCCCCAAAGATTATCTGTTGATTTCACTTTTGTTTTGTTCTTTTGAGGATTAAAGAAACCAAAAGCAAGATTTATCCCACCAATCACAAACGAGCCCAAAAGCGGTATCCCTAAACCCAAACCTAGACTGAGGCTCAAAACTCCAGTTGCTCCGAGAGCTACAAATATAGCACCTGCAATCAAAGAAATCAAAGGAATAATAAACACTTTAAACAGAAACAATATCCCTGTTCCATATTCCTTGCGCTCAGGAAAATATTTTTTCCGCTCATATCCAAAATTATGATTAGCAGTCCAGCTATTCGTAGCAATAAAACGAGTTATTCCAATAAAAGCAAGTGTCGCGCAAATTCCAATTCCTAATGCTCCCCACGGTAAAATTCCGAGCGTAATTAAAGCAGTTGAAACCAACCCACCAACAGAAAATACCATTTCACATATTTCCTCAATTCTGGCCCGAATTCTAAGCCAGTCCATTTTGGTTTTTTTGCTTTTTGTGTTTTTGTTTTTTTTGCTTTTTGTGTTTTCTGGTTTTTTTGCTTTTTGTGTTTTCTGGTTTTCTTTTGTTTGTTTATCTTTCTCAACTTCATCTATAACTTTAATTATCTTACTGCTTATATTTCCTGCTCCTCCAAATTCATCTATCAATTTTTTAAAAGTTTGATCCTCACACTCTACTTTATCAAGGTTCTGGAAATAATCTTTAATATTTTCGATGTTAAATATCTTCTCAAAAAAAACTTTATACTTTGCTAAAATTTTTCTCAGAGGAGTCATAGCATCAGCGCCATTATCAAACGGCTTCAAATACAATGCTTTTTCACTATATAACATTTGATACATAAACTTACATATCTTTATAAAATCGTTATCTGAGGCAAGTTTAACTTTAATTCCTGTTGCTCCTTCTCCTTCTTTTTTTTCTTCTTTTCCTATTTCTTCTCCTTCTTCTCCTTCTTCTGATTTTTCTAGTATTTCAAACTTTTTCAAGTTGATTTCCTCGAATTTACAATTATCCAAAAAATTCTCTAGAATAACCTTCATACTTTCATTTGAAATTTTTAATTTATCTAACTCATTTTGTACTTCCGGCTTGAATTTGTTCCCTGCAAATAATTCTCCATCACCATTAGCAGCAATCACGTAACCTTTAAAATTTTCTTTAATGCCACATTGTTGCCGCACTGTTTCGTCACAAACACCACCAACCAATAGTATCTTAAAATTTAACAAGGAATCTAGAGATGATAGCTGAAAATCTAAATTATATTGATTACTATGCTTACCAAATAACTTTTTTATAGTTTCATCCAATAAATTAATATCTGAATTCAGCTTATCAACTAGTCCTTCTAAATTATTTTTATTACTTTTTGACGTTTCCATAATTTTATCCTCCATATTTTAAAAACAAACAAAAAATATTTTTTTAGCAACAAAATACCTCGATTGACTGGTAAATTCTTCTA
>CAMVHY010000089.1 GCA_947167415.1 uncultured Clostridia bacterium | reverse complement strand
AAAAATATTAAAGATATTAGTTTGTATGAAGTAGAAGATTTATATGAAGAAATTGAATTGGTTGCCAAAAAAATTATTTTTTATGTAAAAAATGGATTTAGGTTTAAAGATATTGTTGTGATAACAGAAAATCTTGAAGATTATGGAATGTTTATAGAGCGGATTTTTTTGCTTTATAAGATTCCATTTTTTATTGATAAAAAAATTGGGATTATGAATAATGAATTGGTTAATTTTATAAGGGCTATTTTTGATATTGTGATTTATAATTTTAATTATGAGAGTGTGTTCGGATTTTTAAAAAATAATTTAGCAGGATTTAATTTGGATGATATGGATTTGCTGGAAAATTATGTCTTGGAATTTGGGATAAAAAATGATTTGTGGAATAAAGATTGGTTTTTTGGATTTGAAAAAAAATATGACGAGCAAGCAATAAAAAGAATAAAAAGTTTGGTGTGTGAAAAATTTGAGTTTATAAAAAAAAATTTAAGTATGGGACGAAAATATAAAGTTGAAAAATTGTGCAGGTTTGTTTTTGAAATGCTAGATTTTTTTGACGTGAAAAAAAAATTATTGGAATATAATCGCGAAATGAATTTAAAAGTCTGGAATAAAATTTGTCTCGTGTTTGAAAAAATATTTGATATTTTTGGCAATGAAAAAATTGATTTAAAAAGATTTAAAGAGATTATGGACGAGGGATTAAAAAAAATTGATTTGGGTTTGATTCCGGAATTTATTGATGAGGTTATAGTTGGAAATATAAAACGGACACGAATTGATAAAACAAAAATTTTATTTATTGTCGGTGCGAACGAAGGATTTTTAAGCAAAAATATAAAAGAAAACGAAATTATTAATGACGATGAAAAAATATTTTTAAATGGATTTGGATTAAATTTTTTTGAGCGCACGGAAAGTATTATTTTAAAAAATAATTTTTTGTTGTACGGGATGATTTGCAAAGCAGAAGAAAAAATTAATATTAGTTGCTGTTTAAAAGATAAAGATGATAAATTAATCGGTCGCGATGAAATTTTTGAGCGAATAAAAAATTTGTTTGGGAATATAAAAATTAATTGTGATAAAGACGATTTGGAAAATATTTTTGGCGAGGGAGATATTTTTAATCAGGCTATAAAAATAATTTTGAATGAAAATCGAGAGAAAAAAGATTTAGAGATTTATAATTTGCTGAGAAAAGATTGTGAGTATAAAAATAAAATTTTGCGGTTGGAAGATTTGGTTTTTAAAAATGATTGTGAAAATAAAATCGAAAGAAAAAAAATATTGAATTTGAGCGTTTCGCAATTAGAAAAATTTGCGCGATGTCCGTTTAGTTATTTTTTAAAATATGATTTGAAATTGCTGGAAAGAAAAATTTATGAATTAAAATCGATTGACTTGGGAATTTTTTTACATGGGATTTTAAAGGAGTTTTTTTTGTTTGTAAAAGAAAATAATTTGATTTTTGAGTGCGAAAAAAATCTTGATGAGTATATAAATATTGCGATTGAAAAAACGGAGTTTAATAAAAATATTTTTTTTGAGTCGGCATATTATAAATTTGTTTTATTTAACGTAAAAAATATTTTGTGTAAGTCGATTCAGGCTATGTTAAAAAATATTTATAAAGAAAAATATTTGCCGGACGAATTTGAGTTTGAGTTTAAAAATGTTGAGTTTGAAAAAAATATTTTTTTGGTTGGAAAAGTTGATCGTGTTGATATTTTGGATTTGAATTCAGAAAAATATTTAAGAGTGATAGATTATAAATCCGGCGAAAAAAGTTTTAGTAAGAAAAATATTGAGGCTGGATTGGAATTGCAGCTGCTGATTTATTTAAAAATTTTGTGCGACGAAAAAAAAATAAAACCCGGTGGGGCTTATTATTTTTATTTGAATGATCCGATTGTGGAAATTAAAAATAAAATAAATGATGAAAAGCTTGAACAGGAAATCGAGAGTAAATTTGAAATGCGTGGAGCTGGGACGGATAAAATTAAAAATTTAATTGATATAGCATTTGAATCAGCAAAAAATATCTGTCATGAAATAAGGTCAGGTGACGTAGAAATCTGTCCACATGATAAAAATTCTTGTTTGTATTGTGAATATTATTCGGTTTGTAGAAAAAGAGATTAAAAAAACCTTCGAACAGAAAAATTCGAAGGCAATAGAAAAAATCGAATTTTAAGTATGAAAATTATTTTTTTTATTACTATTGGTCTGTTTTTTCTTGTCCGTTTTCATTTTTTTGATTGTTTTCTAGTGATAAATTGTTGTTGAGATCGCTTAAATCAGTAATTTTATTTGGATTGTATTCATTTGTTTCAGTCAACTGCTCCGTAGAAATTTCTTCCGGATTTTGTCTGCATAAACAAGATTTTATTGTGTTCCACAAAAATCCAACCAGCAGCAAACTAATTCCACCAGAAACAGCCAAAGGAATTATTAGAGCCAGCAATTCAGGATTAACTAAAAAAACAACTAAGGATGCTGCCAATGACAATACGCCTACAATGAACAATAGAATTCTCCATAAGTTTGAAGACGATTTTTGGTTTTCATGATTGGACACAGGAATTTCATTATCATTAAATTTGATATTCGAAATCTTATCTTGATTTAGAAAATTAAAATTCACTTTGACATTTTTCTTTTGCTGTTGTGGATTTTCATCAATTAAATTTAAATTAGTTTCTTTTTGTTTAATTCTCTCTTCTTTGCTCTCATCATTCCCTTCTTCTTGCTGCTTGTTCTTATTTTGCTCGATTATATCAATAGCTTTAACCCAACCATTTTCTGTTAGTACTTTTTGATCATCCCTCCTAGTTGTAATTTCTATGTTTAGAACGCTGCCTTGTTTTATTGCCATACTTTCCAGAGACCCATTCTGATTAGTATTTTCAGGGTCAGTGATGATTTTATCTCCGAAATTAATTTTAAAGTATACACAATCACGATCGTTTATTATTGGGTAACTATAATAAGCTACGTGCGCTCCCCATGTTATCAAATCTTTAATTTTGTCACACAACTTCATGGGTAAGACTGAATAAAATTTTCTATCCAAGCACAACTTATATTTTATACTTTTTTCAAATACTATCTCAATATTTCCATCTTGAACAATCTTGACAACGCTACCGCCTGTTAATAATTCGGCCAAAACTTTATTGGTATACGAGTTATTAATATCAAAAACATGAAAGCTTAACTCCGAATCATTGTTTATTTTAAAGTCGCTAAGTTTCAAACTCATACTTTTTTTGCAACTTAATATGCCGTTATTAGGACCACCATTATTGCAACAAAGATATAAAAATTGCCCGTTACCAACAATTTCTTTGCTTTCTTTAATTTTATTTATCAAATCACCAACAGTCGCATCTTGATTTATCCGTATAGAATGATGTTTGTCTTTTTCTTGCATATTGTTTAACTTAATTTCAATTTCTTCGTTCATTTTTTTTCACCCACCATTTATTAAAAAAATATTTATCAGCAATAACAATATTTCTGCTACCACCAATATTTAGTTTAAAACACAATTTTTTATTTGTCAAGATGTAATGCAAATATTTTTTATATGTTCAAATTCGTTTGTTTTGTTTTTTTGACGACCCTTGTTTAAGGAAATTATACATGGCGCAAAAATAACGGTTAATAATTTGTCTTACAGTTATTTTTAAAAAATCATTAAAACAAACATTTAGTTGGTGTTAACAAAAAATAAAATTCGGCGAAGCTTATTATTTTTATTTGAATGATCCGATTGTGGAAATTAAAAATAAAATAAATGATGAAAAGCTTGAACAGGAAATCGAGAGTAAATTTGAAATGCGTGGAGCTGGGACGGATAAAATTAAAAATTTAATTGATATAGCATTTGAATCAGCAAAAAATATCTGTCGTGAAATAAGGTTGGGTGCTGTAGAAATCTGTCCGCATGATAAAAATTCTTGTTTGTATTGCGAATATTATTCGGTTTGTAGAAAAAAAGATTAAAAAAACCTTCGAACGAAAAAATTCGAAGGCAATGGAAAGATTAAATTTTAAGTATGAAAGTTATTTTTTTTGTATTATTGTTGTTCTTGTTTGCTTTTATTTTGTGTACTTATTTCTAATAATAAATTATTGTTGAGATTGCTTAGATTAGTGGTTTTATTGGGATCGTATTCATTTGTTTCAGTCAACGGCTCAATAGAAATTTTTTCTGATTCTGATCCAACAAGACAAGATTTTATTGTGTTCCACAAAAATCCAACAAGCAAACTGATTCCACCAAAACCACCGAGAATAATTATTGTAGCCAGTAATTCAGGATTAACTAAAAAAACAACTAAAGCCGCTATCAATAACAATGTACCTGCAACAAAAAATAAAATTCTTTTCTTTTTACTGCCGTTATTTATATCGTTATTTATATTGGAGACATTCCAACCGAAGCCATCAAAACCGCCATCAATAACTCTTATCGTAATACTATCTTTAGCACTTTTTGTTATGCTACTTAAACTTGTATTACTGCTTGATGTTTTAATTAGTGTATTGTTGTAAGCAAAACTTATTTTGTCGATACCTTTAAAATAATATTTGTCTTTTTCTAACGCTTGTGTTTTAAATTTTTCAACTAAATCGTTAAATGTTATTTTCGATGATATTTCAACTTCAATCTTATCTTCCTTTAGAGAGTCAAAAATTGCTTTGACATTTTTCTTTGGTTGTTGTGAATTTTCATTAATTAAATCATCTTGTTCCTCTCTTTTTAGATTAATTAAGTGTTTGCGATACGATTTATTATCATCGTCACTATCAGAGTCAAAAAAATCAAAATCCAATTTGGAACCATTTTGTATTCCAAAGTCACTAATTTTTAAATTCATACTTTTTTTTTCGCTTAAAGGGACATTATCATGATTACCAGGAGCAAGATACAAATATTCATTATTGCCAACAATATTTTTATCTAATTTAATTTTATTTATTAAATCACTAACAGTAGAATTTGGATTTATTTTTATAGAATGAGATTTATTTCGTGAATTTCCTATGCCTTCCAAGTGAATTTCAATTTCTTTCATCATATTCACTTTTTTCTTGTTGTCTCGCGGCTCAACATGTTGAAAATTTTTAATACTATTTGGATCTTGGATCATATTTTTTGATATACTTTGTTCGTTTTGTGTTTTAATGTTCCCTAAATTAATAAAATAATATTCAACTTTATAATAATCTTTGTCATTAACATCAACAATAAAAGTTTTCAGTTTAAGAATCAGACCTTCAGAAGTTTTTTCAACGCACTGGGCTATACTCTCTTTAAATCTATTAGGACCAACAACTGTCTGAACTGTCTGTTTAGATGCTAAAATTAAATTATCATTTGCATTTTTATGTTCCATTATTTTCGTCTCATGTATTAACTTTACAAGTGCATCTTCGAAGACGATATTTTGATTTACTTTTATTTCATAAATTTTTTCATCCGGCATTGTTAAACGTACAGTAACTTCTTCGCCCATTTTTAATCGCCCCTTTTTTGTTCAAAAAAAATATTCGCCAATAAAAAATAACACCATCGAACTTGTTGTCTTATTATTTTAAAATAAAAATTTTTATTTATCAAGACATATTTTGGATATTTTTTTTACATATTTAAATGGTATTTTATTTTTTATCTCAAAAACATCGTTATGTTTTTTTGTTTCATTCCTTTGTTAAATAGTGTCTACACAAAAAAATAAAAAAGAGCAATAAACTATAAAATAAAGTATAATGGAGAAAAATAAAAAATAGGAGCAAAATAAAAATGGAAAAAAGACGTATCGTAGATTTTATATAAGTGATGCGGAGTGGGAGGTAATAGAAGCACGTATAACAGGTCAGCCCGGGCAATACGGAAGCATAGCCAAAGACAATCGAAAGTTTATCAGTGCAGTTATTTTGATACTTAAAACAGGATCTCCGTGGAGGGATCTACCGCCCGATTATGGCAAGCGGGGTACAGTTCATCAAAGATTTATTTGCTAGCAACGAAAAGGTATGTAGAAAAAATTGTTTGAGATACTGAAAGATGATAAAAACTTTGAATGGCGAATGATAGACTCGAGTGCACATCAGCATGCAGCTGAGGCTCGTGTGGAAATCAGGCCATATCAAAGACAAAAGGGAGCTCAATTCAAAAAATTATACTTAG
>CAMVHY010000088.1 GCA_947167415.1 uncultured Clostridia bacterium | reverse complement strand
GTAAAGATAATTTTCAATATCGGATACATCACAATCTTTACTTACGTTGTCCAAAAAAAATTTCCAAACAACAGCAGAACCTTCTAAGCCATTTAATGAAACTTTATCGTCACGCATATGCTCATTAATATCTAAAAAAGTTTTCTTAAATACATTGTCATTTGGATCTACGACAATTTTTTTGTACAAAAAGTCAATATCAATAAAGAAAAGTAGTGCAGGCCTCTTGTTTAACATTTCAGTATAAATCTGTTCTTTTAACATATCATTTATTTTATCGATTATTGTCTTAGGATTAATCTTATCTATTTTATCTGCATTAAAAAATAGTCGCATAACATTTTTTAATGGACTCTTATCTTCAATATCTAATTTGTATTTTTCTACCGATTGCAAAACACAGTTTATGTTATAGGTTGATTCTGATTCGTCTTCGTCTAGTTCTAATTTGGCTGCTACTGCTTTTAAAATTGTAATTACATGTTTATGCGACAAAGAAGAACTCTTTTGGGACAAAATATTTTCCACAACTATTTTTAATTCGTCTATTGATAAACCCACTAATAATAGCATTTCGATTGCTTTATGCACATTTTTTCTATCATTTTTCAGTTCTTTCAAACACTCCAAAACATAATCCGCTTTTTTATTATCGATTAATCCATCAATTTGTCTTTGTGGCTCATTTTGATTATCAATCTTGACTGTTTTTCCAAATAGAACCTCTTTTAAATCATCCAAGCATATCTCCCAATCAGAAAACAAAAAAGTTTCAAGTGTGTTCAGCAATTTTGTGTTAACAGACATACGAGGCAGTATATTTTTTACCAGAACGTCTATTGCTTTATTCAATATCATTTCATTCAGCGAATCTTTTATTTTTATTAAAATTAACTTCATGTTTTTTGAATTCAATGAGCCTTGCTTCAAACTTGATTGAAGAGTTTGTGCCAATTGGCTTTCAGATTGAACTTCTTTAAAGCCACATTTCTTTATTGTTTCATTGATTTTATTTACAGTTTCATTTATAAAATATTCGTCGAGCTGAGACGGGTTCTTGATCAAATCAACCAATCTATCTTTAGACTTAATCTCATGAAAACCACATGTTTCTATTATTCCGCCTGTTTTACCTGCAATCTCATTTGCAAAATATTCGCCGAGCTGATTTGGGTTCCTTATTATTTCAACCAATTTATCTTCAGATTCAATCTCATTAAAACCATATTGCTCTATTATTTCCTTTATTCCATTTACATCCTCATTTATTTTAAGATTTTGAGATTTTTCATATAGATTAGGCGCTTCCATAATTTTCTTAGCTTTTCTATATTCTGTTTTAATCGCAACCAGTTCTGCCCACAAATTATAAGAGATTCCGTTTTTTTTAGTTTCTGAATTTTTTTCAGCTCGCTCTTTGAGAACATATTGGGAGTAATCTAAACCATTATAACCACTTACAAATGATGTCAAAATATCTAATGGCATATCAAAAATATTTTTATGAATACAATTTGATGTTAGATGCGGATAAGCTTTGTCCATCTCAAATATCCCATTCAACAATTTAATATCTGCAGTGGTGAAATAATATTTTTTCCCTGCTTTAAAACTTATTATTTTGTTTTGACCTTCATCTGCACCAATTTCGATTGAATTATCGTCCAATAATTGTTTAATAACTGAGTAGTTCAATAAATGTGCATCGAAGTTTATTTTTATTTTGCAAGTATCAGCAAATTCAAACTCTATTTTTTTATTCATCTCCAAAAAATTGCTTTCAAATGAGAATACTTTCTGAAGTTGTTCAAACTCTCTTTTGGTTATCTCATAATCTTTTCTAGGTTCAAATATCATTTTTGCATTCGAATTATATTGCTTGCCAGAATTATTTTTCTCGTCTTCGTAACCTTTGGTAATTTTATTACCGAGACGAATTATTGTGTTAATCGAATTTATTTCCTCAAGTGTGAACTCTCTTGATTGATCATCTCCTGAGATAAAATTTTCTTTTAGAAAATACCCATTACGTATAGGTTTCTCTATTTTCTCTGCAAACCTTAATATAATCCCATCGTTTTCACTTTTTAATTCTTCCATAATATAATCCACTCCCTTATCTTTTATCTACTCCGCTACATAAAAAAATTGTATAACATTATTATTTTAAATGCAAATTTTTATATTTGCATAAGAAATGGTGTTAATAGAGAATATTTATTATAAAATCTTTAGGTTGTGATCAAAATAAAAAAATGACGTCACTTAATGCAACGTCACTTAATGCAACGTCACCAATATTGATTTTAAAGTAAAATTTTTTATTTGTCAAGAGATAATCCAAATATTTTTATAAATTCCATTTCCATGTGTATATTAAAGTTTGTTTTATCTTTTGTCAAATTTATTTTTGCGTCAACACGATCTGATTTGATTTTATCGAAATTTGTAGCACCAAAATAGTTGAACGCAAATTAATTTTTTCCTTGAAGCAAAAATATTTTTTAGACACATAAAAATCCAATTTCAGCAAACAAACTTTTTTATTGAGATGGAAATAAAAATTTTTATAGAGTACGTTTTTGCAACAAAAAATTTTTTAGTCGATAAAATTTGATTTTATAAACTATGTTTTAAAGCAAAAATTATAGTGATAAGATAACAAAAAAATTTTTGGAGGAAAGAATATGCGCGATCAGCGTTTAGAAAAATTGGCGTATGTACTTGTAAATTATTCAACTGGTGTAAAAAAAGGAGACAAAGTTGCGATTAAAGGAGAAGATATTTCTTTGCCATTTATAATCGCAACGGCGAGAGAGGCAATAAAAATTGGAGCGTTCGTAGATTATTCTGTGACTGTTCCTGAAGTTGAAGAATTAATTGATAGATTTGGGAATGAAGATCAATTAAACAAACCAAATAATGATTATGGTCAGGCTGTAAAAGAATCAGATGTTTGGATAACAGCTTGGGGTTCAAAAAATTCACGGTCAAAATCAAATATTGATCCAAAAATATTACAAAAACGCAGGTTGGCAAATAAATCCGAACGACAAGTTTATGTTGATAGGTCTGCAAGCGGAGAATTAAGATGGTGTGGAACACAATTTCCAACACAAGCCGAAGCACAAGAAGCAAATATGAGTTTGGAAGAATATGAAGATTTTGTTTATCAAGCTGGAATGTTGGATAAAGATGATCCTGTTAAAGAATGGCAAAAAGTTGAAAAGGAACAAGAAAAATGGGTTAATTATTTGGATAAAAAAAGCGTTTTGCATATTGTTTCGCGTGAAACTGATATTGTCGTCGGAATAAAAAATCGTAAATGGATAAATTGTTGTGGTAAAGAAAATTTTCCAGATGGAGAAATTTTTACGTCGCCTGAAGAGAATAATATAAACGGAATTATTAGTTTTAGTTATCCTGCGATTTATTCCGGACGAATGGTTGAAGGAGTAAAATTAGAAGTAAAGGATGGAAAAATTATTAAAGCTACGGCTGAACGTGGCGAAGATTTTTTATTAGCTTGTTTAAATACCGATGACGGATCAAAATATTTTGGCGAAGTTGCAATCGGAACGAATTATAATATTAAAAAATTCACACGCAATATTTTATTTGACGAAAAAATAGGCGGAACAATTCATATGGCAATTGGTTGTGCAATGCCTGAAGCCGGCGGGAAAAATATTTCTGCGATTCATTGGGATATGATTTGTGATATGACAAACGGCGGCAAAATTTTTGCTGATGACGAATTGTTTTATGAAAACGGAAAATTTTTGGATTCTGTCTTAAAAAAATAATTTATAGTGAAATAAAAAAACCGTGCTTTAAAAGCATGGTTTTTTTTATGAAGAGTCTCTCTTCCCGTTTTGTTTAAGCAAAATTATATTGTCTCGTTCATCTCATTTATATATTCTTCTTCATTGCCTTCCAGAAACGGTCTATTTATGTTTTTTGATTGTTTGTTTAGATTTTTTTCCATCTGGTTTAACTTAATCTGTAGTTTTTTAATATAAACTAATTCGTTTTTTTCTAAGAGTGGTTTACTTGGGTCTTTTGATGATTTTTTAGATAAAATTTTTTTTAGAGTCTTCTTATGGTGCTTAATTTCGCTTTTTTTATCCGTGCCAATCGGGTTATCGCTATAAAATTTCTCAGGTAAATAATCTACCATCTTGTTGAGAATACGCAAAAATTGATTGTTATACAAAAATCGATCATGGTGCCTACAAGTTTTTTTGCTACAATAATGTTCACCGGTTACTACAAGCAGTTCAGCATACGCTATAGCATTACGAGCTTCTATTTTAGATATAATGTCATCATCAATTTCTTGATAAACTTCTATTGTTTCCTTGTTTATTAATTCAATTAATTTATCAAAGCGACTTATAATACCTTTTACTTTGTCTTCACGATTTGTATCGTCTCCAAATAATAAATTGAGCTGTACTTCAAATTGCTCTTTCTTAATACTTAAAATTTTATTTTTCAAAGCTGTCGATATTACTGGCATTTTTGCTAATGCCATTGCTGTAATATCTCCGTTATTTCCATTTTTGCTACCATATCCAAAAATTTTGGCGCTTTCTCTAATTTCATCCGTTTTTGTAAAATCTCTCTGATAGTACTTACTATACTCAGATGATACAGGAGCAAAATAATCATTATCTATACCACGAATACTTTCTTCATTATAAAAATAATTTCCAGGGTTTCTATCGGGCTGCATCATTACAATATCCAAAAATGCCAATGCAGATGTTGAATCCCACAGCTTTTGCAATTTGTCTTTGTCATTTTTTAATTTTTCTGTCTTCTCTTTATCTAAATATGAGCGGCCACCTTCTCTGTTATTTTCTGATGCATCGTCCATCATAAAAATATTAATATTCCCATCTGATATAACTACATCGCTCTCAATTATGACATCAAAACCGAAAAACAATGCAATTTCATTTACAATATTGTTACGATATGCCTCATCAATTAAAACGGTGCCATTGCTTTTAAAATAACCCATACAAAATAATTGCAAATTGTCACAATCGGGTTTAAAAGATTTAAATATTTTCCCTTCCTTCAAGAACTTATTTTTATATCTAAGGACAACGTTGTAATTGCCTTTATTTTTTTTGTCTTCATCAGTTTGTTGATCTTTAATCTTTTGTAAATCATCTTTTGGAATATATTTAGTTTTAATAGTTGCGTTTTTGCCAGACAATAACTCATTTACTGATTTACCTATTAAGTTTTTTCCATTTTTAGTAGCTTCAAGCAATTTATAATTCAAAGTACCAAAAACATATTTATTCGCATTCAAAAGACCGGCTTGCTGTTCAAGTGCATTGATTATAGTATAAGGAGCGTTCAACTTTTTTATTCTATCTTTCAACTTTTCTATTATATTTTTCCATTTTTCTATATCACTAACATCGTTATTTTTTTGATTTTCCAAAATCAATTTGGCGTTTTTTTCAGCATTTGTTTTTAGTTCTTGACATTCTTTTTGCAAAGATTCTATCTCTTGATTGTTAGTTGTCGACTCTAACTCGTTGTCACTAAATTGTTCTTTGATAAATTGCATATAATCATCCATCTTTTTAGCTAATTGGTCTAAATCGGCCTTGTTAGTTTTTTTATTTTTTTCATCAAATATTTTTTCATATTTTTTATTTATATGGTTGATTAATTTATCTTGATAGTTTTTTATGGATTGATCTTCATCTTTTTGATTATTATCCTTATCAGGTTTGTTTCCTTTTATTTTATCCAAAATTTGATCCATGTTTTTGACATAACTATCAAAATCGTTATTTGATTTTCTTAATTTTTGGATATTATCATTGTGTTGATCAATAAAACTCTTACGTTCTTTGATACTATTATTCAAGTTATCCTTGCTAATGTTTAGCGATGTTGCAACAGGATTAATTTGCTGGTTAATATCATTAAAAGCCCATTTGTTTTGGTTATCCAGATTAATTTTGAGTTCGTTTAAAACCTCTTTGTTGTTCTTATAAAATTCGTTTAGCTGTGTATTCAATTCTTGTTGTTTTTTCTCTAATTCCTTTAAATCATTATCTAAACAAGTTAATTTATCAACAACAAAATTGTTTTTCGTTTTAATACCATCAGAAGCCAATTCATCTTGGTTATCTAGATTAATTTTGAGTTCGTTTAAAACCTCTTTGTTGTTCTTATAAAATTCGTTTA
>CAMVHY010000087.1 GCA_947167415.1 uncultured Clostridia bacterium | reverse complement strand
ATTATAAAAATCTGAATCTGAAAACCACTTGTCAAAATTATTCATAACAAACACAGATTTTATATTTTTTATTTGCGCTATATCATCAAATAAAAAATATGTTTCTTCTGTCCCATTCAAATTAATATTTATTTTTTTTAAACGTGTTTCGTCATCGCTTATTTTTAAATCATTTAAATCAATATTTTCGTAAATCTCAATATCTACATTCTTATTGATATTATCAGTCTCGTTATTTTCATATTCAAAATTTTTATCATTATTTTCATCTTCTTGATTAATATTTTTATACATAATATTTTTTTTCTCATCAAACTTTTGGTTATTTACTTCCAAACCTATATCCAAAGCTTCAATCAAATTATTTAACCCAGAAATTATCTTCTCATTAACAATTTTTTCAATTTCGCTGCCAAGTTTTTCACCAGATTCAATTTCTTTTATAAATTTACCAAAATAACCGGCAACATTCTCAGGAAATCCTTTATAACACGTACCGAAAATATATTTGTCAGAATATGAGTTAGATACACTGCTTAATTGTATTCGAAATGCGCCCCATACATCAGCCAAAGTTCGCACATTCACATCATCACTATTATTTCGTTTTATCATAGTACTAGTTATCTTTACATCACTCAAATTTTTAAGTTTCTGTTTAAAAATATATAAGTCTCTAAGCAAACTGTTTCCGTCATAATAATCAATATATTTTGGTATTTCAGAACCGACATACTTGTCAAAAACCCTTTTAGTATCTTTAGAACCAGATTGATTCCATCCTGTTGCATGAGCCATATCTTTTAATTTATTTAAATGATCAAAAATATCTTGTGCTATATTTTTAACTTGCGATTTACTTTTATCTCCTTTAGCAATTTGATTTAAGTAACTTTTCAACTGACTTAAATTATTTTTCCACATTAATTCATACCACGAAAATTTATCAGTGTATTTTTTCATTTCCTTAATAAAATTTAATGTTTTGGATACCATAGCTTTATAAGAATTGGCTAATTTACTATTACCATGTAATAAATCAGTATCAATGTTTTCTTGTTCCAAATATTCCAACTCATTATTAAATATTGCCCAAATCTCAAAAAGGCTACTAGAATTGTATTCTATATTTTCAACTTCTTCGTTCACAGAGGTAATACGTTTTTTTAAATCATCATAAATTTTTTTATAAGTTGATCTTAAAACATCTGTTAATTTTATTGAAGCACTTGTATCTTTTTTTTTTTTATCGGCAAAAGTAAAATTTAATTCATTTTCTATACCATTACTAGAATCCCAAATTAAATTTAAATTTAGTTTACTTGTTTCATTATAGATATGCTCTATTAAACTCTGATATTTATTTATATCTAAAACGTAATTATCGTCAAGGTAATCTACTTGAACTTTGTCAACAAAATATAAAAAATACATCAACTCATAAATATCGTTTTGTGAACCTAATTTATTTTCATTTTCAAATTTGATTTCGGTGTTACGGTTATCAAAAATCTTCTCGTAATATTCTATATCTATGCTTTCATCATCACTTACAGTTTTTTTAAATTCGGCTATAATTTGTTCCTTTTGCTTATCATCTGATTTTTCAGCGTTATAATTCTTTTCAGATTCATTTTCGTTTTCATTTTCTTGATTTGTATCCATATAATCAATATATTCATAATTATTTTTATTATTTTTTATAAAATCAGACATCATTTCTATATAATCATTAAATTTTTTATCAACTTCCGCTTCCAATGTTTCTGCATCTATAATAATTTTATCTCGGTCGCCAAGTTTCCCTACAATATAATCCAACAATATCTGTTTTCTAACTTTTATATCTGGTTCGAAAAGATCTCCCAATGCTATTTCATAAAAATAATTCACAAAAACATCATCATTAATCGGATATTTTTTTTGTTTTGCAACAATAATCTTTTTAGCAAACTCTAACAAAATATCCCTGCCGATGGTCTTTGTATTATTAATACCATTTGGATGGCTAGGACTATCAACATTAAAAAAATAATCATTTAACCATTTGTATGTTTTGTTTTGATTTTGAACTGCGACATGTTCATCATACAAATCGATCATTAAATCGTTTGTATTATTGGAATTGTCTTGAATTTGATCCTCAGAATAACTCTCTTTTTCTTCATAACTATATGCAAACTCATTAAGTCGATTCATATTGCTTAGTTCTTTATTGTTTGTGCTATGACTAATAGATTCATATACTCCAATTGACACAATAACTAATATTATCCCAACAACTACAGCCACTACTATATGGGGATTTGCAACTGCTACAGGCCACAGTTTTGTCCAAATGGTTTGTTGAATTAATTCTGACCCAACTCCCGTAATATCACCCTTTGCCAATTTACCGGTAGTGTTAAAAACAGTTTTAACTTTGCTAAACTTGTCAGTAATTCCTTTAGCTACTTCTTTTGTGGCTTCATCTAGCAAACTTTCCAATTGCTGTGGAGATAATTTTTTAACTCCTTGGTCAATTAATGATTGTACTTTTTTCTCTGCCAGTTTTTTAATTTCTGTATCACTAATTTTAAGTTTCTTTAAAACTGATACATCTATTTTATCCTTTACAAGATCAACGAGTTTATTTGTATAAGGGTTATTGACCATAAAACTTGCTGTATTCGAAAGTACATTTGCCACTTCATTTTTATCTTTATCATGATGAAATAAATTTGCGACGGCTTTCCCCCAGCCCAACACTTTTTCCTTAAATTTATTATGAGTGCCAGAGTCACTTTTTTCTGACAACGATTTAGTTGCAACATTTGTTTTTGTTCTTAAACTTGATGTTCGAATACCACTTTTTGGAGTGTCAGTACTTCTGTTATCTTCAACTCTTAAATACATTGTTTCTATCGTAGTTTTTTGGACAGTGTTGATAAGTTATATCACTTTCAACTGACAATCCACTACTAATCTGATTTTGTTCATTTTTATTTAGTAATGTTTTAGAAATATTATTATTTGTTTCGTTTGCATTTTCTTGACTGGCTTGTTCGTATTCTTGATTTTGATTTTGCTCATTTTGATTTGTTACCGTCTCAGAAATATTAGCACTTGTCTCGTTTGTACTTTTTTGATTAATTTGCTCGTGTGCTTGATTCTGATTTTGTTCGTACGTTATAAAATCATTATTTTCTTGATTAAAATCGCCCGAATCACTTTCGCTAGATTGTTCAATACCTTTATCTTCTTTCTGGTCTGTATTATCATGCTCAGAATTTTTTCCACTAAAACTGTCACTTACATCATCTTCTGTTCCATGAGCTCCATATTTATTTTCTTCATCGATTGAATATTTTTTTTCATCATCTTGTTTGTTTTGATCTTGCTCATTGTTATTTTTATCACTCATAGACTATCACCCACTTGCTGTTTCATCAGGATTTGTTGTCATCATTTTATATAATCCACTGTCGCGCGGAAATTTATCTACAAACGGAATTATGGCTGTCCCAGTAAATAATAAACCTTGTCCTGGTGATACATTTGTTACGTAATTACCTTGCTTCGAAGAAATATTTAAAAGTTTTTCTAACTCTGCTCTATCAGTTGCTGCTTGATTCATTAATAAAATAAAATCTGAATTCGAAAGCATACGCCGCGCCATATCAGAAATTAATAAATCTTCAACATTTTGAGTTATTCCTGTTGGAACACCTCCCCATTTTCTCGCACGTTTATACAATTCAAACAAATAATTTGCAGAGTATTCATTCTGAAATAACAAATAAATTTCGTCGATATAAATCCAAGTTCTCCGCCCAATATTTCTGTTAATCGTTATACGATTCCAAATCTGATCCAAAACAATTAACATACCCAAAGTTTTTAATTGCTTCCCCAAATCTTTAATATCATAGACAATAAATCTATTTTTTATATCTATATTCGTTGGATTTGCAAAAACACTTAAACTTCCTGTTGTATATAATTCCAAAGCCAATGACAAATCTTTTGCTTCGGGTGGTTCACTTTGCTGACACAAAATATTATAAGAATCAACCATCGTAGGAATTTTATTTTTTTGAGGATTTTTTAAATACTCAACATAAGTTAATTTAGTGACACGATCTATTATTGTTTTTTCAACGGAATTTAAACCTGCTTGTCCACCAATAATAGTTTCACAAAAAGATAAAACAAATTCAGATTTTAATAACAACGGATCATCGCCATCAGAATACTCTAATGACATATCAAACGGATTAATATGATTTTTACTTCCTGCAGAAATATGAATTACCTCACCGTGTAAACCATTTGCCAAGCTACTATATTCTCTTTCAGGATCAATTACCATTACTTCATCATCTGAATTTAATAAAACATTTAACATTTCTCTTTTTGCAGCAAAACTTTTCCCGCTTCCCGGTGTTCCCAAAATAAATCCATTTGCGTTTTTTAAAGTCTTTCTGTCAAAGAAAATTAAATTTCGCGAAATTGCATTTATTCCATAATACATACCGCCTGCCTGAAATAATTCCTGTGTTGTAAACGGAATAAAAATTGCTGTGCTCGCAGTCGTTAACGTTCTTTGAATCTCTACTAAATTTACACCTAAAGGCAAACTTGAATTCATACCTTCTTCTTGCAAATAATCCAAATCACTCACACGACAATTATTTTTTCTCGCCACAGACTTTATTTGATAAATATAATCATCTAAATCTTCGAGATTATCAGCAGATACATGAATCAAGCATGTAAATTTAAACATCCTTTGGTTTTTGCTTTGCAAGTCATCTAATAAATCTTTTGCTTCATCTAAACTATTTCTTAATTCCCATGGAATCATTTCTAAATCATAGCCTTTATTCATAGCTTTTCTTTGCTCATCAATTTTTTGTTGTTCCATAAAAGAAATCTTTTGCCTAACCAAATCAAAAGCTTTATCTTGCTCAATACTATCAACGTGAATATTTATATTCATTCCAATCGGCAAATCAGATAACTCAGCTATTAATTTATCCGACAAATTAGGAGGCAAATCTCTCAAAAAAACCGTCTGTCCAAATTTTTGTCCCATCGCATAAACATTTTTTTTTCGAAAATCAAAACTCTCGGGCGCAATAAAATCCTTTGTACACAAATCCGAACGCACTAAATAATCATATTCAAAATCAAAACTTTCTGCACCATAAAAAAAACTGTGTATCAAAGCCAAACGTTCTTTTCCTGATAAAATATATGCCTGCACACCAAGCGATCTAAAATTATTTAAAATATCATTTCCAACACGATAACAAACTTGTTCCGCTGTAATATAATCATTCGCTTTAACCGTAAAAGTTAAATATTTTTCGCGAATCATATTACTTTGTCCTTGTAACATTTTTTCGTTAAGCATTTTATTATACTCTTCTCGTGCGTCATTTAAATTATCTTCGCGATATTTCAAAAACATCTTATTTTTAAACTCAAGTTTATCGATTGCACGATTTATAACAGATATTTGGAAATGAATCTGCGAATCGAAATAATTTAAAAACTCACAGTAACGAGCAAAAACATCGACTTTACCATCTCTATCGAGTAACTGATAATTTCTGTCAATAAATTTTATCGTCGACGACCAATATCCAGGCACAAGCATTGCCATACCATTTTCATACATACGCGAATAACAAATCGTCCGTTGTGTACTTAAACTTGCTTTTTTTCCATGCTTTATTTGCTCGTTTCTAAGAGTTTTTTTTAAATCCACATTTTTATTTGCGTAATCATTTGAAACGTTATCTGGACGCCCTTTAACACTTTTATTTTTATTTTTAGAATCACTTTTTTTAAAAAAAGGCATATACAAAATCACTCCCAAACATTATAAAAATAGGCACAAAATTTTCTAGCTTATAAAACAATTAAACATGATTACATTCATCTTTCACGTTAGCAAATCTTTCTTTTTTTAACCTTTCGACAAGCTCATTTTTTGTTTCACCGCTGACATCAAAATTATTATATTCATCAAAATAGTCAACAGAAAGCTCAGTTCTATATACTCTTATCGGTTTTTTAATCATGTGCATTATAACAATCAAAACATACCTTTCAAAAGTAAAACCATTTATACGCAAAAATCCAATACCCATAATCGGCATTAATTCTGCCAAAACTAAATACCCTGCTAAATCACTACCAATCAATGGCATAGCACAAAAAAAAGTAAATAACCCCAACACCAAGGCAATTAAAACGCAAATACACTGTCTAATGCCCATACCAAATAGCATTTTTTCGCGATCTTCCATACTTTCTTTTGTGACTATGACTTACAGCGGCA
>CAMVHY010000086.1 GCA_947167415.1 uncultured Clostridia bacterium | reverse complement strand
TTGCATCACTTGTATCAAATCTACGATACGTTCTTTTCCATTTTTATTGTGCTCCTGTTTTTTAATCCCCTCTATTATACTTTATTTTATAGTTTATTCCTCTTTTTTATCTTTCTTTGTGTAGACAGCGTCTAGTTAACAATACAAAACATTACATAGATATATCCGCAAACAAAACTTTTATTCTTTCTAATAATTTATTTAATAAACTGATCGACAATTGTCGTATTTGTGGATGCGCCATTTGTGAAGTTCTTAGCTTTAAAAAATGTCTCCATTCTCTCATATTTGCTGTCATAACCAAATCTGTTTTTAAACTGTTTGGTAAAACGAGTCTCGCTTCTTCAGCTTTTGCTCCGTTTTTAATCAAATCAAAATAATTTTTTTCGCTTTTTAAACACGCCTCATACCAAATTTTATAATTTTCGCTTGTCTCATCAAAAAAAAACGGCTTGATTACACAAATTTCCCCTCCAAATCTTTCGTTTATATAATTACAATAGCGTGTGCTCTCTTGTGAATAACTTGCAATTCTGTGTCTTACAATTTGATGTGAAATTCCACGATCACAAATAAATTTTACAGTAAATCCGGCATGTTCCAAAACGGATTCATGGCCTAAACTAATTATTTTTTTTATAAATTCATCAGCCGAATTAGCCATAATCTTTTGTTCAGACTTATAACAAATTCGCCCACAAGTTTCCAAATGTTTTAAAAGCAAATCCCAATTTGGTTCATCAATGAATTCAACACTTTGTTCAACAATTTTCATTTTAAATTTATAACTCCCAAAAAAATTATTTTTATAAAAACCAAAGCGTAATAACAACAAGTTTTATTAAACACAAACAATCCTATTTCAGAATACATTTTCGATATTATACGCGATTTTATTTTCGTCGTATACATTATTTTTACTAAAAACTAGATTTTATCACGCGTAACATTTGTTATCCATTTATCATTTTTTAATCTAAAAAAACAAACGACAACTTTCACAACAACGTCAGATCTTAAAGCAAAAAAAATTAATTCTAATGGTACGCGCAAAATAAATGCGAACAACACACTAAACGGTAAAGATACAAGCCAAATTGCTAAAATATCAAGCCACATTACAAATTTTGTATCTCCGCCGCCACGTAAAATTCCATTTATTGCTATGACACTTATAGAATCCGTTAAAACCAAAAATGATGTTATTGCCATAAAATTCATGGCTAATTTTTTAGTTTGCGACGCCAAATTATAAAAATTAACCATCGGAGTTCGTAGGATAAAAAATACTAATCCTAACACTATACCAAAAACTATCGAGAAAAACAATAATGTTTCGGACATCTGCTTTGCATACTTTCTTTTTCCGGCACCAATTTCATTTCCAACTAAAATTGCAGTTGCATTCGCAATCCCGGTTATAGCAACTGTAACAAACTGCTCGACTGCAGAACTTACGCTTGAAGCTGCAACTGTTTGAGTGCCAAGTCTTCCAAGTATAACAGAAAAAGCTATTATTCCAATTCCCCAAATTAATTCATTTATAACAACTGGCATACCGTATTTAAAATAATCTTTTAATAAAATTTTGTCCAACGCAAACATATCTCTAATTTTTAATTCAATTCTTTTATCGCAAATAAAAATATATATAACCATCGCTATCATTTCGAATAATCTCGAAATAAAAGTTGCAAGCGCTGCGCCTTCTATTTCCATTTTGGGAAAACCTAGCTTTCCAAATATTAATGCGTAATCCAAAATTACATTTATCAAAAACGAAATTATATTTACATATAAGGTTACTTGTATTAATTTTAAGCTGCGCAAAACTAATAAAATTGCGTTACTTATTCCAAATAATAAATAGGTCCAGCCTATAATTTTTAAATATCTTTTGCCATTTAAAATTAATTCAGTTTCGTTTGTAAAAATTTGCATCACAAACTCAGGAAAGAAAATAATTCCAAAAGTAAATATTAGCGAAAAAAATAATGCAATCGCTAGTGTAATGGAAATAATTTTATTTATTGCATCAAAATCTTCTTTGCCATGATATTGTGAAATTAAAATTGAACCGCCGCTTGCTAATCCGGAAATTATAATTGAAAACAAAAAAAACGGCTGATTTGCGAGATTAATAGCCGCTAAATAAATTTCTGATGCTTTTCCAACCATAATATTATCAACAAGATTTAAACCATTTTTTATTAAATCTTGAAGTGCCATTGGAATTGCAAGAGATAAAAGTGAAAACCAAAATGATTTTGTTTTTATTAGTTTCAATTTAAAACCTCCAGTCTTAAAGTTGTAACTTGTATGATATCAAAAAAAAACGGAGATGACGATTTTTCGTGACAAATGATAAATCTAAATTTAAAACCAAAAAGTTATTAAATGGATTTTCTTACTTAGAAATAATAATTTCTATGGTATTAATTAGTGTTTTTATTTTGGGCACAATAAATATTTTTGCTATTGCACGAAAAAAATATAACTTTGCTCATGAAAATTATTTTGTTGACGTAACATTAGACAATTTATTTAATGTGGCAAAATCTGAATTTGATTTAAATAATTCGATTTTAAATCTTGATTGTGAACAAAAATATTTTTATCCAGATAAATTCAATTTTGTAATTAGATTAAATAAGTTTGATTCGGATTTATGTTTACAAAACGAGTGCAAAATTTTAAATCCCAGTCATGAAAATGTTTTGCCGTTGGAAATAAATTTGACATGTAACAATCAAAATATATTTTCTGATAAACATGAAAATTATTTGTTGACAATAGATTTGTTTGACAAAGAACATAAATTTTTGAAACGTATTACAAGTTTGCTTTTTAAATAAAAAAATCTCGAGAATAATTATTTTTCCCCAAGATTTTTTTCATATTAGCTTACGTATTATTTGTATCCTGTAGTGTCCATATAAAATAAAAATAGATTGACCAAAAAGAAAAAAGTGATAGGACTGAGATATGAAATTTACAAAGACACAATATAAAAAGCTAGAGAAATTAATACCGATAGCGGGGAAACCTGCGAAGATATCAAACTACGAATTCATGTGTGCGATACTTTACATAATAAAAAATTCATGGCACTACCAAAAAAATATGGGAATTGGCACACAGTTTATGTGAAATTTGGTAGATGACCAAAGAACAGTGCGACTGCGAAAGCGATCGCTCTTTTTCTTTTAAAATTTTATTTTAGAAGCTATGAAGAAGCAAAAACTGTTTAATGAAGAGAATTATATACTCTTTATTGATGGTGCAAGTAACAAAAGTAAATCCGGATGCAAATGAGAATAAAAATAATCAGGAACAAAGCATCGGGTATTCAAAGAGGAAGTTAACAATGAAGTTACATCTATGTTGTAAATCTTAACGTCTAGCGATTTTTTGTTTGTCTCCTGGCAACTTTTATGACGCTCCCGAAGGAAAAAAGTTGATTGAATTCATATATTCTAAAAATAATAATTATCTCTTGATGGATGGAACTTATGAAGATGATGAAACTTTAACTTTATCTAAGGATCACGGATTTAACACAGTTGTTTCACCTAAAAAAAAATCGTAAATCCCCTTGGAACTACGATAAACAACTTTATAAACAGTGCAATAATATTGAATACTATTTCCTGAGATTAAAACACTTCAGAAAAGTTTTTGTTCGTTATGATAAACTTGAGTCTATTTTTATTTCTACCAGTCCCTTGCTTTTACTTTTGATTTGCTTTTTATTTGGACGCCACCTAAATTAATTTTTGTCTTTGTCAATTTTTTTTTAATAATTTTTTAATACACTATTATCTATATATTTTTTGTTGCGGAGTAAGCAAACCTCTCTTTTATTCAGCATTGTATACACACGCTACCTAAAAACAAAAAATAAATATGTGTCATATTGAATTTAAGAAATTAAATTTTTTTGTTTTTATAAAGCTTGACATATTTCCAGTCTATGGATTAAATTTTAAAAAAAAATATTTGGAGGATAAATATGATTGAGATTATGGGGAAAAAAATTCGGCTCGAAAAAAATATAACGCTTTGGGAATTAAGTCATGATTATGAAAATCAGTTTGAACATGAAATTATTTTAGCGAAAGTAAATAACAAGACAAAAGATTTAAGCGAAATAATTTATAAAGACAGCGATTATAAAATAGAATTTTTGGATATAAACGATAAAAATGCTTTTCGTGCTTATCAACGGAGCGTAATTTTTTTGTTAGTTTACGCAATAAAATCTCTGTGCGGCAAGAAAACACGCACGTTTATAAAACATTCGATTAATAAAAATTATTATTGCGAAATAGATCAAACAGTTATTACGCCAAATTTATTAAATAAAATTAAAAATAAAATGCATGAGGCTATAAAAAAAAATTTTCTGATAGAAAAATTATCTTTGCCCAAAGAAAAAATTTTGAGTTTGACAAAAGAATTTCGCAACGATGATATAAGATTACATTTTAATCGCAATTCAAATTTGAGTTTATATAAACTAGATTTTTATTATGATTATTATTATAGCCCGATGTTATATAGTTTGAGCTATATAAAAACTTTTGATTTGCATATGAAATTAAACGGATTTGTTTTGCAATTTCCCTCGTTTGGAAACGCTTATGAATTAAAAAAAATTCCGCCAAACGAAAAAATATCACAGGTTTTTTTAGAGTATTCACAGTGGCTAAAAATTTTAAATTTGCAAACGTTAACTTCGTTAAATAATTCTATTTGCGAAAATAAATCATGCGAATTAATTTATTTATGTGAGGCATTACACGAAAATAAAATTGTCAAAATCGCAAACGAAATATGTAAGCATAATAAAAAAATAATTTTAATTGGTGGACCAAGTTCGTCTGGAAAAACAACTTTTTCACATAGATTATCTTTGCAATTGCGAGTTAACGGCATGAAACCAATTTTAATTTCGCTTGATGATTATTTTTTAGATCGGGATAAATTGCCGTTTGATGAAAATGGCGAACAGGATTTTGAAAAACTTGAAGTTATTGATATAAAAAAATTAAATTATGACCTAGCAAAACTTTTAAACGGAGAAGAAATAGAACTGCCAAGATTTAATTTTGTATCAGGAAAAAGAGAAAAAAGCGGCAGAATAATAAAACTTGAAACTGAAGATATATTAATTTTGGAAGGAATTCACGGGCTTAACGAAACTTTGACTAATAAAATAAATAGGGAATTTAAATTTAAAATTTTTGTCAGTGCATTAACGCAATTAAATATTGACGACCACAATCGATTTTCGACAACTGATACGAGAATGTTAAGAAGAATTGTCAGAGATAATAAATTTCGTGGATTTGGTGCTCGCCAAACAATTCAACTTTGGAACAAAGTTATAAACGGTGAAAAAAATTATATTTTCCCGTATCAAGAAGAGGCTGATGCATTTTTTAATTCTGCTTTAGTTTATGAAGTTGCGATATTAAAACAATTTGCTTTGCCATTATTATTTGATATTAAAAACTTCGAACCGGAATATTGCGAAGCAAATAGATTAATAAGATTATTAAATCCGTTTTTGACAATGAATACCGAATATATTCCTCCAAATTCAATTTTGCGAGAGTTTATAGGACAAAGTTGTTTTTATTAAACGTACAAAATTTATGTATAAATCAAATCTAGTTGGGTTGAATGAAATAAAGGTTTAAAACTAAATGATAAGTAATGCGACACGACGCACAACATTACTTATTTACTTATTTTTTTTTATTCTCATTGTCAATAGTTTTTTGTTTTGGTTTGTCGTCATAATTCGCAAAATATTGACCATGTTTATGTTTTGCATATTCAACAGTACTCTTTGTAAATTTACTACATTCTGATTCAAATTTATCATTAACTAGACAGCAATAATCATAGCGGGCAACAATTATGCTTTTTATGATTCCGACTGCACCCCAAACTACAAATATGCAATACAATACAAACCATGTTCCTGATAAATTCATGAATAGCAAAAACATACTCGTGACAACAAAATCAAACAGTCTGCCTTTAAAATTCTGACAAACAAATTTTATTCCGTATCTCGAAAAAAAACCATGTTTGTATACATTTCCTATGGAAATTTCATACGCAGCATCATCTTTTTCGATTTGTTGCTTAATCTTTTGTCGCCTCGGAATAAGACTAACCCATTTAACAAAACAAAATACAACTATTAACGCAGGGATAATGAACCTTAGAGATATCAAAATCTCCATGGCAGGAACCGCCAGTGATAAAACAAAGTTATGTACCGCAGAAGGTACTAAAAATTTTATCGCACCTGAGGTTATCATCGCTAAAAGATCAACGCAGTTATACAAAAATGTCAACTTTTCCCACATTAAAAGAAATAAATCAATAG
>CAMVHY010000085.1 GCA_947167415.1 uncultured Clostridia bacterium | reverse complement strand
AAGAGAAAAATATAAAAAGTGTTGCGCAATCTAATAAAAAAGAAGATATAGATAACAATAATCAAGCTATTGAAAGTAACGCTGATGAAAAGATAAAAACTTTTCAAACACAATCGTCAGATACCATCCAAAATAAAATTACAATAAAAGAACATCATGACATTGAATTTCCGGATATGACAATAATTGCTATTGATTTTCAAGAATTGCTTAGTATTTTTCCATCTTCACAAGAAGAATCAATGAAAAAGGAGGGTTTTCTTGAGATTTGGCTTAATAATAAATTATCGGCTAGATATTCGGTATCACAATCACTTTCAAAGGGGATCGTTAGATTAAAATCAAAAGATGATAAAAAAATAAAAAACGCCACGATAAATATTTATAAAAAAAACACACGTATTAAGCAATCGAAATTAACATTTAAACTTAAATACGATGGACAAAAGCTTTATTGGGCAAATCCAAAAGGTGATAAAATTAAAATTGATGCAGAATGGTTTAATCATGTCTGTTATCTAGGACATTGCAAAGATTTGATACAACAGTTTTCAAAACAAAATCCAAAGTTCCCGAAAAAAGTTGGTAATGACGATAAGATTTGTATTACTTTTTTTCAAAAATTCAATGATTCGGCAGTTTGGACTAAATACAAAGGTTATGCATGTGACCTAAAATATAATTTGGAAAGTCCGTTACGTTTCTTCAGCAAATTGCCGATTGCAATAGATGAAAATAAATCTTTACAATTAAAAATTTCTATTTCGGTTAATAACCAGGAATTTGATTTGTATGTAAAAAGGAATAACGATAAAAATTTTTCCTATTTTGATTTTGAACTCCTAGATGAAAACGGTGAATTTGTATGTTTTGCCGTCGATGGAAGATATTATGAAAAAAAGAGGAATCTTGATCGACACAATAAGATGCTGTTTGTGAATAAAGTGTACGATGTAGCGGTTAATCGTTCAGACCTTGAGAAAGCTTTCGAATACCTCCATCAGGGGCACTTTATTCGTTATTGTATCGATGATTATGCCTTTGCACTATACGGTAAGCGTATGGAGTGTTTTCCTACAGAAGAGATACAAAAGATCAGCTTAAAAAATGTATCAAAAGAAATGATTTCCTTTAGCATAGAACAGGGTACGTTTTTAAATAACAGTAAGTTATTTTTTAGATTTTTGTATAAAAAGAATTATTCCTATGGTAATAATAATCTACTCAATTTTGTATTAAAATCTGATGAAAAAAAAGGTTTTTACCTCGAGCCTGAGATAGAAAAACTCGCAATGAAATCAGAGAGCGAAAGGTTTGAACAAGCAATAAAAGAAGGAAAACTTAATGTCTATATAGAAAAATCCTATCCTTACGACAATATTTATTTTGGCTCTGTTAGAAATTTGATTGAAGGATATATAGATACAATGAATTTTAATAACAATGTGGATATAACTTTTTATGTAACACTAGTGTCTTCTAATTGGATTGAAGTGCTGAGTTGTGAAAAAAAACTTGATGACAGCTTATATTTTTCTGATGACAATTTGAATGTTGAGAAACCATACGACAGAATTAATGAAGTAAAAATATCAATTTGCGACAAAGGTAACTCCCAAAATACTTTTGAGATATATTGTTCAAAAAAATCGTACAATGACCGTAATGATATTTATTTTGAGTTAAACGACAAAAATAATAATTTTGTTGGTTATGCTGTAGATGGTAGTGATAGTTATTTGATAGAAAAATTTGACGCTCAGATATGTGTTAAAAGTTTGAAAGTTAATTGTTCAGATATAATAAAGTATGTAAAATCAAAAATTGGATTTAAATTTGATATCAAGGAAATTACTTTTACTATGCTCGTAAATGGTGAAAAGAAAACCACTTTTAGAATTCAAGCCTCAGATCTTAAAAATCCAAATAATGAATTTATTCTTTTTAACGATGAACAAGGTGGAATAATAAACCATCTAAGTTTAATTTATAAAAATTTAACTTTAGAATTAAGACATGATCTTCGTGGGTTTTATTTTGTAGATAAAACTCAATGTAAGGTTGATATTAATATTCAAAAGCATTTTGACAACACAGGAAAAAAAGACTTTGTTTGTCCCACAAAAATATCCGAAAACTATATTACGCCAATGCAATCAGGTCCATTTGATCATTTGATAAAATAGATTTATATTATTCTATTTATGCTGTAAAAAATATTTTTTAGTTATAAAAATTAATCGTGTTGATATTTTAAATCAGAAAAATATTTAAAAGTAATAGATTATAAACCGTGTAAAAAAGTTTTAGTCAAAAAAATATTTAAACTCAGTTGGATTGTAAGTGTTGATTTATTTAAACATTTTGTGTAGCAAAAAAAATAAGACCCAATGGGTCTTGTTTTTTTGTTTGGAAACTGTGGAAATTAAAAATAAAATAAAATAAATGATAAGAAGCTTGCTCAGAAAATTAAAAATAAGTTTAAAATGCGAGGTGTAGATTTGTATAAAATTAAAAATTTAATTAAAATGGTATTTATAGTGGCAAAAAATATTTGTCATGAAATGAGTTTCAGTAACATAGAAATTTATCCGTATGATAAAACTTTTTGTTTATATTACGAATTTTGTTTGATTTGTAGAAAAAAAATTAAACAAAGGTCTTCAAATGGAAAATATAAAAATTCAAAAGTCATAAAAATTAATTTTGAAAACAAAAATTTTATCTTGCTTATTTAACGATAAATTCTTATTTAAATTGTCTTGATCGATGATTTTATTTAATAGATTGATTGTATTTTTTTCAAACATTGATGATGTAGGAATTGCTTTCGGTTTTTGTTTTTTTGCTATTTTTATTACGATTGTTTTTGTAAAAAATCTTTTTTGATTAAAAATAACAAAACGCGTCCAGAGAATAATCTAGACGGTGTTAATAAAAATATTTTTTCATATCAAGCTATTTTACGTGCCATTTATATATTACTTTTTGTATTAAATTTATTCATGGCAAAAAATACATTTTGATCTAGTATAACTTTTATCGCTTCACAAGATTTTTGAATTGCTTGATTGATTAATATTTTTTCATCATCGGGAAATTCTGCCAAAACATAATTATCCATTTCATCGTCTATTTTATTTTTTCCGATTCCAATTCTAATCCGAATAAAATTTTGTGAATTTAATTCTTGAATAATATTTTTAATGCCGTTATGCCCTGCGCTGCTTCCATTGTTTTTTATTTTAATTTTTCCGACGTCAATATCTAAATCGTCGTGAATGACAATTATATCTTCCGGAACAATTTTGTAATACATAATAATAGATTTTATTGCCACTCCGCTTAGATTTATAAAAGTTTGTGGCTTTGCAATAATTATTTTTTCATCATTCAAAGAAACTGTGCTTATTAAAGATTTAAATTTTAAACTAGGCAAAAGTTTTAAATTATACGATTCACAAAATTTATCAATCGTATCAAATCCAATATTATGTCTTGTATGCAAATAACTTTGTCCTGGATTTCCAAGTCCTACTATTAATTTCATAAAATAACCTCGCTAAAAAAAATAACAAAAAAAATATTTTATTGCCTGCTATCAAAATTTATTAATACACATATTTTTATTTATCAACAAATTAAATATAACTAAACTTGAGTTATAAAAATTATATAATAAAAGATAGTTACTGGTGCCAAATCACACTTTCTCTACACAAAAAAATTTAGACCCACCATCGCGGAGCCTAAATTTTTTTTATTCACATATTTATATTTTTATATCTTTTATAAATCAATTTTAAATAAGTCTTTATTGGTATCATATTTTATTTCAACATCTTTTCCAAAATGAAAAGCATTAGCCGATGCGTGTTCTTTATCATGATAATCAAAATAATCTATTTTTTCTCCAATATAAATAAACAATGAATTTCCTGCTAAATAAAATTTCAATTCATCAATATTATCTTCTACATATTTTTTTAATTTTTCTTCTCCGCGACAGTATTGCCACTCAAAACAACTTTTCCATTTTTCTATTATCATATCAGCAACTTTATTTTTATAATCATTTACTAAAATATCATCCAAATTTAATTGCTTTTGTGTTTGTAGATCAAAAATATAAAATTTTTTTACAAACTTAACGTATTTTTCACGAGCAGGAATATGATTTGGATTTATTACTTCATGCACACAATCAAAAGTTACACAACACAAATTATTTTTCTTAAAAATCACTTTTGAAGTCAGTGTTGAATATCTAAAATTAAATGGAAATATGTTGTCATAAACTATACCTTTGTCAAATTCTTTTGCTTTATCAATAAATTTGTTTACTTCGTTATCCAAAAATTTATTTATTTTCTCGTTATTATCTCCATTAAAATTTATTTTCGGCCAAAAACAATTAATTTTTCTTGTCATACCATTTGACTCTGTTAAAACACTATTTTCAAAACTTTTGTAATCTATTCTAAAATTCCCTGGCGTTTTTTCATTTATCACTAACAAATCATTTTCAAATAAAAAATCCAAATCAAGCCTTGATAAAACCTGATTATCCTGTAAAATTTGCAACGGAACAAATATTTTTTTATCGTCAAAAATACAATCTACATCAATCTGTTTTTCATAAAATTGTTTAGGTCCTTTTTGAACTTCAAGTTTGGTTCCATTTTTTAAAACATATATTTGCATTTCTATTTCCGATTTTATGATTCGACAAATATGTTTTACATCGTCGTCAAAAATTTTATGGGCAGTATTTTTATCTGTTGCATCTTTATCAATATTTATGTTCATACAAGCGAACCCTAATTCTTTAAACAAATCTTCTGTTGGAATAAAAATCTTGTCATTTTTTTCAATCACTGAAAAAAATTTGTCACCAACCTTTATTTTTATTTTTTCATCGGCAAAAATATTTTTTTTTGAAAACAAACCCAAAATAAAAAATAAAACACACACCAAATAAAAAAAAATTTTCCTTCCCAAACAACACCCATCCCTTAGTATTTTTATTTTTTTAAACCAATATGTATTTTAAAAGGTAAATTTTTTCCTGTCAATATTTTTTTTAAATATAAATCTATTTTCTTGCTATTTCGCGATAATCTAAACAAAAACCAAATAAATTGTTTCTGTCAGGTTGAGCAGCTAAAATATTTTTGTTTTTTAAACGATATTTTGGTTATTTTAGCAAAAAAATTACCCGATGAAACAAATCACCGGGCGGTTTTTTAATCAAAATTTTATCACACAGAAGGCCATTAATTCTTATTTTCGATATTTGCTGTACTATCTTTTTTATCACTTGTAGTGTTTTTTGTACCATCTGTTGTTTCTTCGGATTTTAAATACTTTTCAACAAAACTTGATGGAACATACAAAATACCATCGTCAATCAATTCAGCACTGCGCTCTAAATTTCCAGTCGTAATATCATTTACACTAATATCTTTTGTAATCACTAAATCATATGCAAGCGTTGAATTATAGAACACAGCAATTTTTGTCTGTCCTTTTGTCAAAATTGCACGCGCGGGAGCACTATCAGTTTTTTTTCTCCACTCAACATTCCATCCTAAACTTTCTGCATTTACACGCAATGGAACCATAACAATCTCATTCAATTCAGCTTCAGTTTGATTTTTTTCTTCTTCAGACTTTTTCTCATCGATTTCTTTTTGCTTCTTATCATACTCAATCTGAGAAATTTCTTGCATTAACTCTTTATCTACATAATAAACAAAACTAGTTTTATTATCTTCAAATTCAACCGAAATATCAATTTTTACAAAATTATCATCCTGGTCGATTTTAGATTTTATAACCGGGCTAATTATATCGTCGTTGTCATTCAAATCTAAATCATTAATAGCCGAATTGACATCACTATAAATTTCGTTGGACAAATCCTCCATTTCTTTGATATATGGATACGATCCAAAAAATCGACCGTTTTGGTCAATATATTCTCTAAATCTGATGTTTAGGGTTTTAACTTTTTCATTTCCTTCTAAAGAATTTTGATCTTTGTTATTTTCTTGCTGGCTAATCAATTGGGAATTCGTACTAAGACTTTCGCTCTCAGCAAACAAATGTGAACTCAATCCAAAAATTAGCGATGATGCAACAACTACGGACATAAAAACTCTAGCTCTTTTCATATTTTTTTCCTCCTAAATATTTTTTTGTGCTTGAAACGAGCTTCTACCACCAGTTTAGTTTTACACGAATATAAAAAAAAAACAATAACAATTTCGTTACAAATCAAATCCATTTTTATACTTCTGTGACGAATATTATCGAAAGAATAAAGTTTATTAGAAAAACATTTTTATCATAATAAGTTTTATAAACCCTACGTATTTTTTTTGCATACATTATTTATGTCTGAAATG
>CAMVHY010000084.1 GCA_947167415.1 uncultured Clostridia bacterium | reverse complement strand
AGTAATTGAAAAAGCGAATCAAAATGGTTTTGAGGTAAAAAATCATATGAGCTGTGTTGATAGTGCAGAAGAAAAAAAAATTTTGGATTTGTTTGGGTTTAATAAGACGGAAGATCAAAAAAAATTTCGTACAGGTGGAGAAAACAAAAAATTTGATAGAGGTGACGGTGACAGAAAAAAAATATATAAAAATAGAGATAAAGGCGGAAAAAATTTTGATGGTGGAAATGTAGACAGAAATAAAAAATGGGATAAAAATAAAAATAATGTAGATCGTAATGATGGGAACAATGACGAAAATAGTAAAAATGGTAATAAATATAACAGGAACAGAAAAGATTTTTATAAAAATCGTATAGAGAATGCGAATAATTACAGCCAAAATCAAGCTAATCGATTTAATAAAAATTATTATCGACGTAACAGAAATAATGAATATAATAACAGTAATCAAAGCGGTGAGAATGAAAGTTATTATCAGGTAAATCAAAACGAAAATGATTTTTATCAAAGGCGCAAAGATACAAATAATAATTGGAATCAAAGTCAAAACAATCCCGGACAAAATCAGAACCGGTTTACTAGAAACAAAAATAATTTTTCCAAACGCGATGAACGTGATAAAAATGTGAGTAATGTAAGTAATGAGAATCAAGATCGACAAGGCAATAGCCAAAATAAAATTAGGTATAGATATAATAGAAATAAAAATGATTTTTATGAAAACCGTGGAAATAATATAAATTATAGTCGTAGGAACCAAGATGGTGGAAGCGGAGATAATTCTAGATTAAATAGAAACAGAAATAATTTTGATAAAAATAATAACGAAACTAGAAATTTTGCTAAGGGTGACAACGATTTCAAAAATAAAAATGCTCGTCAAAAGGATTTTGATAAAAATAATTTTCGGAATAAAAATTATTATAATAATAATTCAGTGGCACAAAATCAAAATTTTGGCTTTAAAAAATCAGAAGAAACGAAAAAATCGCAGTCTTTGTATAGTAAAGCTGATGCGGCAAGAAAAAATTCTACGTTTAAGGATTTAGATTTTGAAAGTCCGATTAACCTTGAAAAACAAGCTAAAAAATCGAAAAAAGAAATTGATAATAGTAAAAAATATAAACGTGAAATTAAAAAAGAAAATATACAAGAGTCACTGATTTATGATTTAGATAAAATTAAAAATAAGCCTCACAAAAATAAAAAAAATACTAAACGACAAACTCAAGATGAACTTGTGCAGGCTGAAGTAACTTTTGTTAAAGTTCCCGATAATATTGTTTTAAAAGAGTTGGCAGATTTAACGAAAAAACCGGTAGCTGAGTTTATAAAAATTTTAATGGAAGAAGGCTTACTGGTTAATCAAAATCAGGTTATTAATTTTGATTTAGCAACAAAGATTTTAAGTAAATTTAATATAGCGACCGAGATGCTTAAAAATAAAAATGACTTAAAAATTAAAAGTCAAAGTAGCGATAATGACAAAAAAGATAATGATTTGAATTTACAACTAAGACCGCCTGTTGTTGTTGTCATGGGGCATGTTGACCACGGAAAAACATCTCTTTTGGATGCAATTAGAAATACAGATGTGATAAGTACTGAAGCTGGAGGAATTACACAACATATAGGAGCCTATACGGTTTTAATTAACGATAAAAATATTACTTTTTTGGATACACCCGGACATGAAGCTTTTACAGCGATGCGAATGCGTGGAGCACAAGCAACTGATATAGCAATTTTGGTTGTCGCTGCAGATGATGGAATAATGCCACAGACAATCGAAGCAATAAATCATGCAAAAGCTGCTGGAGTAGAGATAATCGTTGCGATAAATAAAATAGATAAGCCAGGAGCAGATATAGAAAGAGTTAAGCAAGAGTTAACTGAGTATGATTTGCTTTGTGAAGAATGGGGAGGGCAGACGATATGTGTCCCAGTTTCAGCAAAAAATAAAATCGGAATAGAAAATTTGCTCGAGATGGTTATATTAGTTGCCGAAATGAAAGAATTAAAAGCAAATCCAAATCAAAAAGCATCGGGAATAGTTATTGAAGCAAAATTAGATAAAGGTCGCGGACCGATTGCAACTATTTTGGTGCAAAATGGAACGCTTCAAATAGGAGATTCTATTGCCGTTGGAAATTCTTATGGAAAAATAAGAGCAATGATAAATGATAAAGGGAAACATGTTAAAAGCGCTTTGCCGTCAGTGCCTGTTGAAATTTTAGGATTGTCTTCGGTTCCAAATTCAGGAGAGATTTTTAACGTAGTTGAAAATGATAAACAAGCTAAGCAAATAGCAGAAGCAAATATAAATGATAATAAGAGGTTTTTTAAATCGAATTTAGGGAATAGGGTTTCACTTGATGATTTATTTAGCCAGATAAAAAAAGGAAATGTAAAATATTTAGCGATTATAATAAAAGCGGATGTACGCGGTTCAGCAGAGGCGATAAAATTAAGTTTGGAGCGTTTATCGAATGAAGAAGTAAAAATAAAAGTTATACACAGTGGAGTTGGCGCGATAAATGAATCTGATGTCATGCTTGCGTCAGCTTCGAATGCGATTGTAATAGGATTTAATGTTCGTCCGGAAAATACAGCAAAAAATATTGCTGATAAGGAAAAAGTTGATATTAGATTATATAAAATAATTTATGATGCGATTGAAGATATAAAATCGGCAATGCAAGGATTACTTGAGCCTGTTTATGAAGAAAAAATTATTGGACATGCCGAAGTAAGAAAATTATTTAAAATTTCGGGCATAGGAACAGTTGCTGGATGTTATGTTACTGACGGGAAAATGTTGCGAAATGCAAAAATAAGAGTAATTCGAGATGGCAAAAATATTTATGAAAGCGAGATTGCTTCTTTGAGACGTGAAAAAAATGATGTTAAAGAAGTAAATGAAAGTTATGAATGCGGAATCATGATAGAAAAGTTTAATGATGTAAAAGAAAATGATATTCTAGAAAGTTATGTTATGGAAGAAATAAAAAAATAGGTGACTGTGATGAAAAATAAAAGAATGATGCGGGTTAATGATGAAATAAAAAAATGTTTGGCTGAAATATTGGAGTTAAAAAAAGATGATTTAAAAATAGAAAAGGATTTTATTGTTAGTGTGACAAAAGTTGAAGCAACTAAAGATTTGCAGTGGTGTAAGGTTTGTATAAGTGTTTTGTGTGAAGGGAAAAAACGAGATAGCGTAATAAATGTATTAAATGCTTCGGAGAAGTTGATAAGAAAATTGGTTGCTCAAAAGTTAAATTTAAGATTGACGCCAAAATTTATTTTTGTGTTGGATGATAGAATCGAATACGCCATGAGAATAAATAATTTGTTGAAAAAAATATGAGCGTGAAATTTATAAAATAAAAAAGATCGTTTGGAAATAAATTCAGTGCTATCAAGTTAAGCGCTAAAAAATAAAATTTAAGCACTAGCTAATT
Organism: uncultured Clostridia bacterium; assembly: GCA_947167415.1. Classification (GTDB taxonomy): domain Bacteria; phylum Bacillota; class Clostridia; order Lachnospirales; family CAMVHY01; genus CAMVHY01. The sequence goes on along the minus strand of CAMVHY010000084.1, from coordinate 2,973 downwards.
TTCTCAAATGGAAAAATGGCGGTGCTTTTTTTTACTTAAGTGGCATCATAACTTTGCGTATCTTATTTTTGAAAAACTGTTCAAATGCTTTGAATCTTGTTTGTACAGAGATTTAGGTATTTGATTTTTTTTGTATTTGTTTTTTTGCTCATATTATCCATCTGCTACTTTATTTGCTGCCTCAATCATTTTATTTTTATACTTTACCATATCCACAATTACAACTTTTTCTATCGCCCGGATATAGCGTTCTATATAATCGAAATCAGGTTCGCCTGTCTGTGTAATGGGAAGTTCGATGACATCATTTATTCCACATAGCTAATGTTTCCCTTGAATATAATGGGTAAATTTTGTGTTCAATAACATTTAACATGTAAAGATTAGCCAAAAATGGAACTGCACTATATTTATATCTAATTAGATAGCTTTCTGCTAGAATACCTGTTTCATCTTCTTGAGCATAACATTTACTTGCAGATATAACACCGTTATATACGATTGAAAGAACATTACTATAGGTAGTAAATTATCCTTTGCGCCCCCAGTACATAATACCGTTATCCCCAAACTTGACATATACAACAGGAACACAATATTCATTATCTTTAACATTCCGAACATTTGTTTTAACTGCTTTTTTCGCAGATAAAGGCTCAAATATGTCGTGCATCACAAATTCTTTTGTATCAACTTTTTGATTAAGTACATTTCTATCTTCTTCTGTCAGTTCATAATCATTAAGCCCGGTTACCTGCAAATACGCATCCAACTCTTTAATGTAATCACATTCCAAGTCTTTGATTTGGTCACTTATCAACGTTTTAATGTAATTACGCATATAATGCCAGTCAATGTCATCGACTGTATATTTGTGGTTGGGGGTTTGGGGTTGGGTTTTCGATAACGGGAAGGTAAATAGGAATTGTTTTTACTTTTTTCCAAGTAACTTTATTATCATATCCAAATCTATGTTTGATTGCCTTTTCAATAGTTGTTGATAAAAATAATAAAATTTCCGCAGAATCTATTGTTTTATTAGACTTGATCATATAGGCGTTATATAAAACACCTGTTCTTTGAGGTTGAGCATATACGTTACCCGTTGATATTGCACCATCATTTACAATGCCAATACAATAGACATCGGATTCCCAATCATCCATTCTTTCATAATACATTATTCCATTATCACCATTTTTTGCATTTATTAACGGAAGATTAAATTCACTCGTTTGCTCTTTTGATACGTCTTTCGCTTTATCAAAAGTCTTTTTTATTCGCCTTAACCCAACTTTATGAAAAACATCTTCCATCAAATATCCCTCAAACATCGGCACTCACCTGGCCTTGTTTACGTATCAAAAACTTAAAGGTTTTAAAGAAGCCAGAAAGACAATTAAATGCTATTAAGCGCCCACAGTAGCGTTTAGCTTTTTTCTCCCAAACCTTATTTTTTTTTACATATTATTTAAAAACTAAACATTTGAGAGCTCTAATTTATTATCTTCTGCTAAATGTTCATATTTATATTCGAAATTTTCTATATTAGAATTTATATCTTCTTTTTTATCTATAGATAAAGCACTCATAAAATCATGCTTTGTTACATAGTCATCTTTACCAACTATATTTAAACTTTGAACAGCTATATTTATACAGTGATTAATAATCTTATCCATATCTGCAAGTAATTCAATAAATGCAATACCATTTTCTACTGTACAATTTCCTTCTTTTAATCTTTCTATATGTTCAGATTTGTAGTTTTCTTTATATCTATCGGCAATTTGACGAAGTGCTTCAATCTCACATATAGTTGAAACCTTTCTATCTGTTAATATATCATGAGTTCGAACAATAACATCCTCAACAATGTTATACATTATCTTAATTTCTTTATCTGCAATATTTGAAAACTTTAATTCATTTTCCTTCATTAATTCTATGCTCTTAGCAATTTTAAAAGCATAATCTCCAATTTTTTCATAATCTCCTTCAATTTTTAAAAGAGCTGATACACTTTTATTTTCTGTATCTGTAAGTTCAAGATTTCCAATTTCTACTAAGTAATTAGCTACTTTAATATCCATTTTATCTATTGCATCTTCTCGTTGACCTATATGTTCTAACTTTTCTTCATCAAACTTATCTATTAATTTTATAGCACGATTTAAGTTTCTTTCAGATAGTTCACCCATTTTCAATATAACATTAAGGCTATTATTTAAAGCAATACTTGGAATATTAGTAATTCTCTCATCTAACAAACTTAATGATGCAACATATTCATTTAAATCTTGATCTTCATCCACATCAACTTTTTTATCTCTAATAGTAATTAAAGTTAATTTTTCAAGAAGACCAGTAAATGGTAATAATACCAATGTTGAAACTATATTAAATATTAAGTGGAAATTTGCAATTTGACCCATATCTATTGCATCATTCCAAAAAGCAAATCCAACTATATATTGGTAACCATATATTCCTATCATAAATAGTATTGTTCCAATCAAATTAAAATACAAATGAACCATTGCTGTACGCTTAGCATTTTTAGTAGCACCAATACTAGAAACTAGTGAAGTAACACATGTACCAATATTTTGTCCTAATATAACAGGTATAGTGTTTGCAAAAGTTGTAAAACCAGTTGTAGACAATGCTTGCAATATACCTACTGTTGCAGCACTACTATGTACAATAACTGTGATAATAATACCAGCAAAAACACCAAGTATAGGATTAGATAAAGTAGTTAGAATTGTTGTAAGTATTGGTAAATCTGAAAAATTAGATGCTTCTTCTATCATCATCATAAGACCAGTAAACAAAAGACCAATTCCAATTAAAAGTAGACCAGTATCACGCGCTTTCTTCTTTTTTTTCATTTCTAAAAGTATAAAACCAATTAGAAGTAAAATTGGAGCTATATTTGATGGACTTAAAAAAGATAAAATACTTCCATCT
>CAMVHY010000083.1 GCA_947167415.1 uncultured Clostridia bacterium | reverse complement strand
TTTAAAACCTTAAAACCTTTAAAATCACGTTGTTCAAGTCTGTTGCGTTTTGGAGAAATAACCGATTTTATGTTTCGTCTTGCAATATAAGACAAGATTTCGTTGGTATCATAAGCACGATCTGCGAATAATAATTTTGCATCGAGATTTTTGAGCAAGTTAATAGCTTCTTTACAATCGGCACGCATTTCCTCGGTAACAATAAATTTTATAGGCAAACCGCGATCATTAACGGTTAAGTGTATTTTCGAATTGAACTCCTTTTTGTCTCTGATATGGCCTGATTTTCATCGCAAGCCCCAGCTGCATTTTTACATGACTCAAATTTATAATTGCCATTCAAAATTCGCATCATCTTCCAGTATTTTAAATAATTTCTTCCAAATACCTTTTCGTTGCCATCGAATAAATCTTTGATGAACCGTGTTCCACTTGTCATAATCCGGCGGTAGATCCCTCCACGGAGATCCTGTTTTAAGTATCCAAACAACTGCATTGATAAACTTTCGATTATCTTTGGCTATGCCTCCATGTTGCCAAGGCTGACCCTTCATGTGCGGTTCTATTAGCTCTCACTTTGCATCTCTATGATACATTTTTTTCCCCATTTTTATTTTGCTCCCATTTTTTATTTTTCTCCATTATACTTTATCTTATAGTTTGTTTTTCTTTTTTATCTTTTTTGTGTAGACACTATCTAAAATTATTGGAAAAATATTTTTGTTATCTCTTGACAAATAAAAATTTTTGTTTTATAATTTATTATGTTGTAGAAAATTTTGGGGAGATGATTTAAAATGAACGAGAACGATAATAGTGGTCTTTCAAATTCATTTTCGAATGTTAATGATTTAAAAGAAATAAAAGAAAGTGAATCTGATAACAATATAAATAAAGGGAACCAAAATCAAATTTTGATAAATAAAAGTGGTGATCCCGAAATCTTAGCAAATAAATCGGTAATTAAAAAAATAAAAGAGAGCGAACAATTAAGAGTTGATGAACTGAAAAACATTATAGAAAAACATCTTGGAGCAAAGGATGAAGCCTCGAATGCAAATATTATTGATGAGGATTTTTTGCGTTTAGTTTGGAGTTTTAATTCTGGATATTACAAAAATAAGAATAAAAAAGATGTTTCTATTGCTTATGTATTGACAAATAAGAATCAATTAAATAGTTTGGTTTGGCAATATCCTGATGAGTTTTTTCGTTGTCTTTATAAACTTGATATTAAATTTGACGATTTATGTATTATCGCCCAAGAAGCGATAAGAAATAGTGATCATAGAAAAGACTTGTCGGACAAATATCCGGAGCAATATAATATTACTCATAAACCTTGGCGTGATAGTATTGCTGGCAAAATGTTTTATGATTCGAAAAAAACTTTGGATGCTAAATTTTTTGTTTGGTTGAATGAAAATGGTTACTTTGTTAAACACGATCAAATTGTTTTTTATCGGCCTTCCGGTCACAATATTAAGGCAATTTCTGAGAATTTGTCGGCAATTGACGAATTCGAAAGTATTTGTAAAAAAAGAAAAGAACAGAGAATAGGAAATTATAAATTTGAGACGTTTGATGAATTTAAAAAGTTTGTTGGTTTTGACAAAGACGATGAACAATATGAAAAAAAATATTACCCAAAGGTAGCGGTTTCTGTAGAATCATTGTCCGAGATTTTGAAAAAGGAAAATAAATATTTAACCAAAGATGAATTTATAAAACTGGTAAATAGAGAAAATATATTTTTTAACAAACTGGAAAATCTCACTGAAGCTGATATCAAAGACATGGGATTGGGTGGTCATATCGAAGAATGGGATGATTATAAAGGCTTTGTTAATCAATCAGGGATTGACATAGACAATGGAAAAAGACGTAAAGCTAGAAAAAAATTTTGGGGATACATGAAACATATTCTTTTTGGTAACCCGAAAAAACAAGATACTCAAGGGCTAATTGATGCAAGAAATTTAAACGATGACGATCTAAAAAATATCGCTAATTGTTTGTCAGAAAAGTTTGAGTTTTTTACTGGTATAACCTTATTGTATGATGAGGAGGATGTTTTCGATAAAAATAAAAACAAAAGTAATGGTAAATACAAATATAAAAATTATATCCTTGATAGTTTAAAACAATTTAAGAATTTATTTCTCACGTGTCAGGAGTTCGGATGTGAGCAAAACATTGGGATCAAACTAAAACAAGGAAAAAACATGACAGAATCAAATGAAAATGAGTCTGCGACGTCCCAAAATGTAACTAACAACTGGAAAAGGTTAACTGCCGGAATAATTTTGTTGGTGTTTGGAGTTATTGGCTGTGGTAGTATAGCTTTAGGCTTAGGTTTGACAAGTAAACTTGCTTTTGTTTTGTTGTTTTTGTTTGTATTTATGATAATCACCGGCACAGCATTTTTGTTCTGGAAAAAAATTAGTGGTTGTTTAGCTCTGTGTTGTCCGCGAACATCTGAGTCGATGTATCAAAACAGTTTGATTGAAAAAGGTAAAATTGCCGAGCAGGGAAAAAATTTAATGTTAAATATCGATAACAACGATCAAGTCAAAAATGAAGATAAAGAATGTTAAAACGCGATTTTAATTCGCGTTTTTTTTGCCAAAATAAAATTTGAATTTGTTTGATTATGCATTTTTAATTTAAATTATATAGCGTTTACATAAAATAAAAATAGATTGAGCGAAAAGAAAAAACTAGTAAGGTAAAGATATGAAACTGACGAAACATAATTTAAAAAGTTAGATACTGTCTACACGAAAAAAACGAGCAACGAAATAAGAAAAAAAATAATCTATAAAATAGGATATAATGGAGAGGAATAAAGAAAAGGAGAAAAAATAAAACAGAATTGAACAACGTGATTATAAAGGTTTTAGGGTTTTGAAGAAAAGAGACAGTAGTCTCATTGTGCACTTTACCATTTTCGATATATTAGTAAGAATACTTAAACGTTTACATGATATCGCCATTCGTCATACTAAAACTCTTGACGCCTTTGCTTTTATTTCTTTTCGTACAGATACTTCCTAAAATTTTGTTTTATTTTTGTGTTTGATAAGGAAAATAAATATGTACATAAAAAACCAACCCGTATTACTCAATGTAAAATAATACAGGTCAGCCCGTTAAATTAAATTAATTAATTTAGCCAATTCAATAATCGATTTCCTAGAAATTTTTTTTCCCATGTAATCGATCAAATCGTTTTTTGAGCCATCGAAAATATCACCGTTAGTATATTTTTGTAAAGTAATTTTGTTTTCATCAGAATCAAGACAAATTTCTATTTCGTCATGCTCAGAAATATCCAATACTTTTCTCATTTCAATTGGAAGAACCAAACGCCCTAGCTCATCAATCTTTCTGACAATACCTTTTGCCATTGAAAAAAATAACCTCCCAAAATTAAAATTATCAAAGCAATTCTAACAGCTTTTTGATTTTAAAGCAATATTTTATAACACAGTGCTTTCGATTTTAAGAATAACATCTAAAAAGCCAATTTTTGTTTTAGAAATTAATTAGCCAAACACAAAACTATGAAATATGTAACCCACATATGCCTTTGTTACACAAAGCTCATTTTTGAAACCAAAAAATAAAACACGAGAAAAATAATTTAGAGATGCCGAAAAACTAACAAAACAAAACCGAAAATTTTAATACTTTACTGATCCTATAATATACATAAGTGCTTCTGCACCGTAAATCTATTTTTTTATTAAGGCACCAAATTTGTATCTCATTACAATACATTAACTAAAAAATAAAATTAAGCGACACCGAGAATGAATCTCCGACAACATTTATGTCCGACACAACAGATCAGCAAATACAAAAAAACGCAAACAAAATCCCACGCGTCAAACGTCATAACACAACGCAAAAGTACCGACGAAAAAACAACCATAACACAAAAAGACATAAAAACCAAAAAGTATCCCGCACCAAAAACCAAGGCGCCAATCAGATTCGAACTGATGCATAAAGGTTTTGCAGACCTCTGCCTTACCGCTTGGCTATGGCGCCAAAAAATGACTCGTAGGGGATTTGAACCCCTGTTACAGCCGTGAAAGGGCCGTGTCTTAACCACTTGACCAACGAGCCACAAAAAAACTCCCCAAGCCGGATTCGAACCAGCGACCGTTCGGTTAACAGCCGAATGCTCTACCGCTGAGCTATTGAGGAACACTTTATGCTTAGCTTTTTTAGTATAACACATTTTTTTCACGTGTCAAGAGCTAAAAAAAATTTTTTATGATTATAGTTATATGTGTTTGACATTTTATCCAAAACAAAAATAAAATAGTAAGGTATTGTTTAAAATGGAGACGGCAAAATGAAAAAAATATTTTATGCATCTAAGTTTATTATCTCGACTTTAGGATTTTTTTATTTTTATGTCGATAATATTTCTCTTGACCAAAGCAAAATAAAAAATTTAAAAGTATCTGATGAAACTAACCAGATTATATTTGTTTTAGTAAATAAATTCGGCAAAGCAAAATTGTTTTTTTGCGAAAAAAATAATGAAGGAGAATGGAATGAAAAAATAAATTCGTACGCTTTTGTTGGAAAGGAAGGAATTGGTCAAGTAAGCGAAGGTTCTATGAAAACACCAAAAGGCGTATATAATTTTACCCATGCATTTGGAATATCTAAAAATCCTGGAATAAAATCTTTTGATTATGTAAAAGTTGACGAAGATTATTATTGGGTAGATGATATAAATTCTGCTTATTATAATAAGTTTGTTTGTACAAAAGATAAAAATATTGTAAAAGATTGGAATTCCGCTGAGCACATAATAGATTATCCGGAAGCTTATAAATATGTTTTAGCATTTGATTATAATAAAGAATGTGTACCTGGAAAAGGCTCAGCATTTTTTTTGCACGTAACAACTAAAAACAAATATACTGCTGGATGTGTTTCTGTCCCCGAAAAAATTATGATATATATAATGCAAAATATAAAAACAGATTGTAAAATTATTATTTGCAATCAAGATGAAATTTTAAATTATTGATTTGTGTTTTTTAAAAATCGGTGAGTTTGTAAAAACCAAAATAAAAATTTTAATAATAGAAAACGGAGCTAAAAATATATTTGCACTTGATATTTAAAATAAAAAAATGCGAGCTGATTATTTTCGGCTCGCTATTTTATTATTTATTTATTTGCACTGATTTTTTTTGATATCTAAATAAATTTAGATGGCTAAATTAATATTTTTGCTCTTGCAACATTTATTCCAATGTTTCGCATTGATTTGATTTACTAATTTGGTGATTTAACGATTACAAATCTTGTTTTCGTTGTGAACATCCTAACGCTTGTGGTAATTTATTATCTGTTTCTAAATCAAGATTTTTCCTTTCTTCATAAATTTGATCGGTACTTATCCCACAACCTTGAAAGCATAAGTTACAAATCCAATTAACGACTTTGTCATGAAAAAATGTGCTAACAAAAAGTCCCATAGTTCCAAAAACCAATAAAATAATACCAAAAATCTGCATGTATTCAAATAAAATCAATAACAATCCTATACAAACAAGCAAAAGTTCTAAAATAATTGATACCCACTTTTTAGAGGACGTCTTTTCGGTAATAGATACTAGTTCTGGTTGCGATTTGTAGTCTAAGGCTAAATCTTTGTTGGTAAATATATCACGATAACGATTGTATTCATTAACTTTTGATATTGCACGATTTATATATCCTGTTTTATATGTGCATGTATAACTTTCCATGATGTGTCCTGTATTTATAAATGTTTTGTTGATATATGAAGTTATCCGGCACTTTGTAATATATCTATCTCGATAATCTGTGAATAAAATACCGCAAAACCATATATCTTAGTATCCAAAATATCGCACTTCAACAATGGATCATGACCAACAACTTGTTTGCTATTTGGAATAATAGCATCTTTAGGTAGTTGAAAGAATCTTTGCCAATTTAAACAATTTGGCGAATGTTTACTGTATTTTTCTTCATCAACAATTCTTAAAACTGACTTCAAACAATTAGGAACGTAACTCATGTTAAAATAGTCCGAGAAAGCCAAACAAGCAGAGTCTAATATGAGTTTTAGAGATATTTCGCAATTAGAATTAGAAATACTATTCAAACACAAGTCTAACTTTTCATCTGTTGAAGCTGCAATCGGATATACAAGCGCATCCATTGCCAAATATCTTAACTCAAAGAAATCTTTGTCAGAAAATATTGTTCTTAGATCATTATAAAACTGGTTTCCCGCTGTTAAAACTTTTTTATTTTGAAATATTGCTGCTTCATACTGTTTTAATTTTTTTTGGATAGCCCAAAAATTATTGTTTACTTCTTGTAAAACACCGGCATGTTTATTTAAATTTTTAACGGTTTCATATTTTTTTGCAAGCAATTGCAATATTTTTTTACCGTAATTATTTATTTTGTTTCCACAAACTTGTCTTATTG
>CAMVHY010000082.1 GCA_947167415.1 uncultured Clostridia bacterium | reverse complement strand
TATTTTGTCCATCTCAAATTTTTTTTTGGTATCCAAATTTTTTATAAACATTTTTTTTGCCTGAGGAAAAAAAGCTCTGACAAAAATTTTATTTTTTATCACGTGCATACCTAAAAATGTGTGTGGATCCGCATGCTCAGAATCAATTATTTTTTTTAAATCCCAATCAATTCCTTTTAAATCTTTTTTAAGCAAATGAAACACCTCACTATTTTTTTGTAAAGTAATTATAACAAAGCAAACGTTTTATTTTTTGCCAAAACGAATTCATTACATACAAAATTTATTCGCGATTAAGTTAAATTCTATTTCTATATTGAAAAAAATTTGATGGATGATTTTTGATGAGTTGTGATATATAACAAATAAAAAATTAAATGATGGCGGTCATATTGGAGGAGAATATGGATAATACAGTTCCAATGAATTTAGAAAGTAAAAATAAAAAATTGACATTTGATTCCAATTTAGATACAAATGCAAATTTGGAATATATAAACCGTTGGAATAATAATTTTATTCGCGATCCAAATTTTGATGATGAAAAACAAATTTATAAAAAACCAATGGACACCATTATTGTTGCTGATCTCACAAACTTAAAAGAACAAATTTATAATGGACAGTATAAAGAAAATAAGGATAAGTACGGGGTTATTTCAAAAAATTTTATGAGTAATCTTATGTACATACGGCTTTATTTTATGGATTGTGAAAATATTTTATGGGAAATTTTAAATGCCAACAAAAATTTTACCAATGTTAACAACGAAAGTATTGCTGAAGTAGATTTATCTAACCAGTTAAATGAAACACAAAATTCCAGGATAAAAAAATTAATGGAAACAAATTTTGGCAACAGACTGATAAAAGATAGTAATTATGATGCAAGTGATGTTGAAGATTGTTATTTTGAGTATGCAAATAGCAAATATGTAGATAGATATTTTTTTTATTTCAGTATGCTTAGAAATTTATCTAAGTATAGCTTTGAGAACACTAAGAAAGAATATGGAAAGTATAATGTTGAAAGCATAGAGAAAGTTAAAGCAAAGATTAAGAGAAATGAAGAAACCGTTCGTCGGTTTAAAGCACAGGTAGAGGAAGTAACTCTGGAAATAAGTGTGATAACATCAGACATACTCGCACTGCAGAATAAAAACAATCAAAAGAGTATAGATAAATCTAAACAACTAAATAGTGAGCTTATTGTCAAAAATATGCTTTTAACTGCCACCAATTCAAAAATAAGTAATTTGAACACCAAAAATCTGGATTTACAAAGAATATTAGAAGAGCCATTGACAAAATTTTATTCAGAACACAAGGATGAAATTGAAACAGTAAAAAAAGAGATAGGAGACATAAGGGAAGGATGGAAACGACAGTATCAAAAATTTATTTTTGCCTATCTTTTAGAACACCCAGAGCGAATTTCCAATCTGCAAACAATAATAGAGAAACACTGGACAGAGCAAATTACAATTGCTTTTAGCGAATTTTTAATCAAACACTCTGATCATGATAATTTTTCTTATGCGTGTTTTGAATTTGATAATCTGTTGAAGAGCAGAAACTGGTTTTTGGATTCATCTTCTAGACATCCAAATCTAATTTATATGAAAAATATAAGGATGAAATAACAACTTTTGATCCAACCAAGCGTACATTAATTAATTCATTATTATGTGAAAACGACTCAAAAAAAACACTTAAATATAAATCTATGGGCAAAGCAACTTGTATTTTTTATTGGTGTCTTGGAATTACTTTGGTTATCGGCTTAGGTCCAATATTTTTATGTTGTACAGTAGGAGCGTTGCTTGCAGCAGTATGTATAATGCTCGCAATTCTTTTCATATGTATGAATTTATTGTCTGTGGCACGTTCTCTTTGGTGGTTCGCCGAGTTTTGTTTTAGCGGGGAGAGTTATTCTTATCCAACATGGATGTTTACTAAACTATATCCTTCGACAGCTTTTCTGACAATATTATATATATCTCTTGCGGTTTTAGCAATCGCTGCAATTTTTTTGGTATACCAAAACATTCAGTACTATTATTTTGAAAAAAGTTTAAAGCGTCCGCCTGAAGACAAAGATTTAGACAAAAAATTGAATCAAGATATATCGAAAGAAAATGGCAAACTTAGTGATATTAATAACAGTAAGAATAATAATAATTTCCATCTATTCTCAGATTTAGATTCAAGCGAAAAAGTATCAAGCAATGTAAAAAATAAATGATGATGACTTAAGTTCGCAATCAGGAAATTAAAAATAACCTGTCTGCAAAATATTTATTAAAAAATAAAAAAACGCTCGGTTTTATTATATCGAGCGTTTTTATTTTTTGTGATACAAAATTATTTTTCGAACGAGTTTTGATCGTTGTATAAATCGGTTGGATTTTTATTATCTTCATTTTCACTTTTCACTTTGTTTTTTATTTTATTTATTGTATCGAGGAGACTTTCCTGTTTATTAATATCATTATTATTTACGTTCTCTGATGTTTCACCAAGTGGCAAAAATTTTACGGACTGTTTGCTACTTAATCCCGGATAAAGCTTGTTCAATATTGATAGATCTGATAGATGATTGCAAGCTGGAAATGGCATCGACAACTTATTAAAAACTTTGTTTTGATGTGGGAAGGGAACGTTTGGTGATATAAATTTTTCGTCAATAAATGCTTGTTCTATATCAAACTGTTGTAGCAGTTGTAGCATCTGTTTTCCGTCTTTACTTTTAAAAAAAGCTGACATAATATCTTTTTTCTTGTCCACACTTCCCTTCTGATTTTTTTTATTTTGATTTGTATTTCCAAACATAGGAAACAACCTCCAAAAAATTTTTTTATTAAAAGCCAAAGTGTAAAAACAAATTGACTTTGGATTTTTAGTTTATATTATTTTTTTGGTTTGTCAAGTGATTTTGATTTTTTTGCAAAAAAAGATCAGAACAACCATTAAATTAACATACAAAATAAAATTTGAACAGATCATTATTGAAGATACAAAAATAAAATTGGTGATAAGACTAATAAAGAAATAAGTAAAATCTTTTTAAGCCAATAGAATATCTCATCATTTTTTGTAAATTAATTATGACAAAACAAACATTTTATTTTTATTTTGGGTTAAAATACGTCAACGCAAATTAAGGATCAAATAAAAATTTGTTTCATAGGGAAAAAATAAATTAAAATTTGGTGACAGGTCAAACTAAAAAATCAAAAGGAGGAGCTGTTTTCTACCATGAGATTATTTTTTTTTAATGCAAAAAAATATATTTGGCAAATAATTTTTTGTTTACTTGGGATAATTATTGGAGTTTATTGCACAACATCTTTGGCAAGTATAATGGCCGATATAATTGATATTGGCGTAAATAAATTTGATTTGAAATATATAATAAGTCATGGGTTGCTTATGATTAGTTTGAGTTTATTTGCAATTTTATGCGGAGCAATAAATATTTACTTTTCAGCTTATGTAACACAAAATTGTGCTTTTGATTTAAGAAAAAAGGTTTTTGATAAGATACAGACATTTGAATTTAAGAACATAGACAAGTTTTCAACCGCTTCATTAATTACACGTGTTACAAATGATATTAATAATTTGCAAATGACATTTATGATGATATTAAGAATATCCTTGCAAGCACCAATAACTATAATATTTGCTTTTGCGATGTTAATTATTTTGGATATACAGATGGCTTTAATAATTTTGGGGATAATTCCTATCTTTGCTTTGGTTATTTTTTTAATAATGAAACTCGCAATGCCAAAATTTTTAGCGATGCAAAAAACGGTGGATCGTATGAATACGACTGTACAAGAAAAATTAATTAATATTCGGTTGATAAAATCTTTTTGTCGTGAAGATTTTGAGCAAGAAAAATTTAATTCTGTGGCAGATGATTTAATGTCCAAATCGATAAAAGCATTTAACATTGTAATTTTTGCTATGCCAACAATGATTTTTTTATTAGATTTTACGACGTTAATAATTTGGTGGATTGGTGGAAATAAATTTTTAAATAATAGTTTGGAAATAGGAAAATTATCTGCGTTTGTGAATTATATATTTCATATTTTATTTTCGATTATGATGCTTTCGTATGTAATTTTATTATTTGCTCGTTCAAAAGCTTCGAGTTTGAGAATAAAAGAAATTCTTGATGAGAAAGTTGATTTTGTGATAAAAGAAAAAAGCTTTGATAGCGCAGAAAAAATAAAAATAGATGTTTTAGAGTTTGATAAAGTGAATTTTAAATATAAAGATGATGATAAAGAATTTGTTTTAAAGGATATAAATTTTAAAATTGAGCGAGGAGAAACACTTGCCATAATTGGGGCAACAAGTTCTGGAAAATCAACGCTTGTAAATTTGATTCCAAGATTTTTTGATATAAATTCAGGCGAAATAAAAATTAATAATAAAAATATAAGAGATTATGATTTGAAGTTGTTAAGAAATAGTATTGGATTTGTGATGCAAAAAAATATTTTGTTTTCGGGAAGCATAATAGAAAATATAAAATTGGGAAATCAAAAAGCTGATTTAAGTGAAATAAAAAAAGCTTGTGAAATTGCGCAGGCAAATGATTTTATTTTGAATTTAAAAGATAAATATGAAACTGAGTTGGGACAAATGGGAGTAAATTTATCTGGCGGACAAAAGCAAAGATTATGTATTGCGCGCGCGATTTTAAAAGAACCTGAAATTTTAATTTTAGATGATAGTACGAGTGCAGTTGATAGTTTGACAGAAAAAGAAATTTATGATGGATTTGATTTGGTTTTGAAAAATAAAATTAAAATTATTGTTGCGCAAAGAATTAGTTCGATTAAAAACGCTGATAAAATAATTGTTTTAGATAACGGAAAAATTTGTGGGATTGGAAAGCACGAAGAATTGTTAAGGGAAAATAAAATTTATCGCGAAATTTGTGAATCACAAAATAAATTAAATGAGTAGGTGATAATTTTGAGCCATATAACAAAAAATAATTTTGTAAAAGCTAAAGACGCAAAAAAAACTTTTGGTAGACTATCAAAATATTTGTTTAAGCAAAAAAAATTGCTTGTAGTATTTGTTTTTTGTTTGATAATAAATGCTATAACGATTTGTCTTGCGCCGACGTTAACAGCTTTTTTGATAGATAAATTAATTTTAATAAAAGATTGGCGTGATATTTTAAGAGAAAGAATTGTTTTTGGGAAATATATTTTTTTGTTGGGATTAATTTATTTTATTGATGTTATAAGTGATTATGTTTATAGAAATTTTGTTTTAAGGCTATCTCAAAGAACGGTTAATAATCTAAAAAAAGATTTGTTTGCGCACGTGAAATTTTTGCCAGTTAAATATTTTGACTCGGTAAAACACGGCGATATTATGAGTCGATTTACAAATGATATGGATAATATAAGCGATGCGTTAAATGAGAGCTTGCCAAATTTAATTTCGGGATTAATTATTTTATCTGGTTGTATTTGCGTGATGTTTTTTAGAAATAAAATTTTGATGTTATGCGCGATTTTAATGTTGATAATAAGTTTTTTTCTTGCAAAAATTGTTTTGGGTGTGACAAGAAAATATTTTAGGGTGCAACAAAAAAATTTGGGTGAATTAAATGCTTTTGTAGAAGAATCGTTTGAATGTCAAAAAGTAATAAAAGCGTTTTGTTATGAAAATAATATTAAAGATAAGTTTGATATTTATAATAAAAGTTATAAAGAAATCGCGATACGAGCGCAGACTTATTCCGGTTTTTTGGAGCCGATTATGTTTAATATAAATAATATAAATTATGCGGTTACGACAATGATTGGAGCGATTTTAATTTTAAATAATTTGCTGACAATTGGTGGATTAGTTTCTTTTTTGCAACTAATAAGAGAAATGGCACATCCGGTTGCACATTTATCTGGACAAATCGCTATGATTCAATCGGCTTTGGCCGGAGCAGAAAGAATTTTTGATGTCATGGATGAAAAACTTGAAGATGTTAATATTTTGGAGAATAAAAATTTGATTTTAAATAAAAATGATGAGTATGACGTTGAATTTAAAAATGTTGTGTTTGGATATGACGAAAAAAAAATTGTTTTGGATAATATTTCGTTTAAGGCAGAGGCAGGAAAAAAAATAGCATTGGTCGGAGCAACTGGCGCAGGAAAAACTACGATTGCAGGTTTAATAAATAGATTTTATGATGTAAATCGTGGCGAAATAAAAATTAATAATAAAAATATAAAGGAATTTGATTTAAATGAGTTAAGAAGTTTGGTTGGAGTTGTTTTGCAGGATACACATTTATTTGAGATGAGTGTTTTGGAAAATATAAGATATGGGAAATTAAATGCGACGGATCAAGAATGTATTGACGCGGCAAAATTAGCAAATGCAGATGGATTTATTAAAAATTTAGCGAATGGATATGAAAGTGTGATTTATAATGACGGCGAAAATTTAAGTCAAGGACAAAGGCAATTATTAAATATTGCAAGAGTGGCAGTAAGCGATGCTAAAATTTTAATTTTAGATGAAGCGACGAGT
>CAMVHY010000081.1 GCA_947167415.1 uncultured Clostridia bacterium | reverse complement strand
CTAATATTAAAAATCTTATTTTGATATTATCTATTTATCTTGTGTGCATTTCTTTGATGGCACTCAGTTTCATTATAATTCCAATTGTCTGGCTTAGACTTTTTTCACTCATTCTTTTAGTTCCGATGCATAAATCTTTCCGTTCGTTAATAAAAATTTGTAAAAAAATAGAAAATGATAGGGTATATAATGCTGTGTATGATATTAAAAAATCAAAGACAAAATGGGAAGCTGAAAATAAAATTTCTTTTGATGTGTTTTGGCGAAAACAAGTTAAAGATTGTTTTAATAACCTTCCCGAATCAGAAAATTCGCTGAATGAAATCCATACGTAATAAATAATTAAATTTATAATTCTATACGACAAAGGAGAGTGAGTTTTAGTCACTCTTTTCTTTTTTTATTTTAATTTTTATCAGACAAAACTTCTTGCGAACCCAAAACCAATTTTTTTGCGAGATATGTTTTTTTGATAAAAATATTATTTTTGAAAATGATTTATGAATATAGTATAATAATAGTGTTGTATTAGAAACTTTTTTAAAATTTTGGGAGCGATTGTTGATGAAACAAAATAATGTGGGTGCAGTGTCAATACTTTCAGGTGATCAATCGGATGACAAATTGAAGTTTTATCAAGAAAAAATGCATTTAATAACAGAATCAAATGGTATTTATAGTTTAGTTCATGGATTGGTGCAAAACTACCTTAGTAATGTGAATAAAGAAAATAATGAAGGTGCGAGCGAGTTAGAAGACTTGAATGGAGCTCGTGAGGAATATGGTAAAAAAAATAAAAGTACTGTACCTTTATGTTTTTGTGAAAAACCAGAAACTAGAGTGATTTATAGTGATGAGTATAATATAGTTTTTTTTTATGATGAGCCTGATGATAAAATGACAAATTTGGCTAAAGATGGTGATATTCGCGAAAAGGTTCGCCATTTTGTTTACCATCTAATAAATCTATTTAAAGGTAAAAATTTTGCTAGGTTTATAATTAGTGATAAGGATAGTTTTAATGTAATTAAAAAGATTCTTTTGTCTGATTTTGTTATTAAGCGTGAGGGATTTGAAGAATTTTTTTTAAACTTTGACGAATTGGTAATCGATTTAATTAGTATTCTCGGCGTTAATAATAAAAATATAAATGTAGGTGAAGTAAAAAATTTGATATTAGATTATTTAAAAAAAGTGGATAACATATCTCCAAGACTTGCTTCAAAACTACTTGACCAAGAATTTTGGCTTTTGTTTAAAGGAAACGATAAGGTTCCCGATAAATTTATTATTCCCATTTTTGACAAGCTATATTTAAAACCTTTTTTTTCGTTAACGTCGTTTCATCTCTATTATGATCATGAAAGTATCCGTTTTGCCGATGTTAATGGCATATGTAAAAAAATACTTAATGAAGAGGAAAATGTTATGCCTATGGGAATAAAAAATGCCGTTCGCCCAATATTAATTAGAAAATTAACGGAAGTTTTTCGAGATAAAAATATATGCTTATCGGATTTTTTTAATAAACGGCATTGTTCCACTGCTAGTTTTTTATTAGATTACTGTGAAAAAAATGACGATAATGAAAAAAAGAATTTGCTAACAAGTTTAAAACAGTGGGCTCAAGATAGTTTAAAAGAAAAAAGTAGCATTGATATAGGTAGGGAAGTATTAGACAATGAAATTTGTGTAAAGTTGTTTTCTCTCGATGAGGAATTGAAAAATATTTTTAATCAAATAACCGCCTCTGTGCAAGAATCGGAAAAACAAAAAAATGATATAAAAGAAAACCGGTCTGTTATAAAAAATGATCCGATGTATAATCATGAAAAAACAGATCTCAGTATTAATATTAAAGATCTTATTTTGGTATTATTTATTTATCTTGTATGCATTTCTTTGATAATAATCGGTTTGATTACAATTCCAGTTTTCTGGCCTAAACTTTTTTTGCTCATTCCTTTTTCTATAATGTGTGTACTTTTCTGTATGTTCATAGAAATTTGTAAAAAAATAGAAAATAGTAGGAGATCTATCGCTATACAAGATATTAAAAATTCAAAGACGAAATCGGAAGCTAGAAACAAAATTCCTTTTGATATGTTTTGGCGAAAAGAAGTTAAAGATTGTTTTAATCAACTCCCTGAATCAGAAAATTCGCCGAATGAAATCCATACGTAATAAAGAATTAGACTTATAATTTTATGCGATAAAAAAAGAGTGATTTTTAGTCACTCTTTTCTTTATTTTATTTTAATTTTTCTCAGGCAAAACTTTTTGCGAACTCAAAACCAAAAGTTTTTGCGCTTTCCAAATCTTTTCCACTCGGCACAAAATTTATTTTTAGTCTATCTTCAAAAACATTAAGTTTTAAATCTTTTAATCTATTAAAAATAAAATCGATTGCTTCGCCGCTCCATCCAAACGATCCAAAAACTGCCGCATTTTTATTTTTATTATTAATTGCGTCGATTCCGGTTAATAAATTCCAAACGGGAGCAACTGCATCACGATTAATTGTCGGACTGCCAATCAAAAATGCATCGCTTTTATTTAATTCATCACGTAAAAAATCTAAATCATGCTCAATAATATTAAATAATTTCACATCCAAATTTTTATTGCGCTCCAAAATTCCTGTTTTTATTTTTTTTGCCAACTCAAATGTATTTCCATAAGCTGAACAATAAAAAATCGCAACATATTTATTTTTCGTGTCTTTTTTTTCTGACGCCCAAGTTTTATATTTTTCGATTGTTTTATCCAACAAATTATTTTTTGTTAAAACAGGACCGTGACTTGTAAAAACAAAATCCAAATCAATCCCATTAATTTTTTCTAGACCCAACAAAACATATTTTTTAAACGGGCCAAAAATATTTTTAAAATAATTCTTGAGCATTAAATCATAATCACTCAAAAATTTTATTTTAAAATCAAAAATTCCTGGTTCACAAAAATGACAACCTAAAAAATCACACGAAAACAAAGCTTTAAAATTTTTATTTTCGAGCAAACTAAACATACTGTCAGGCCAATGTAAAAACGGAGCTGAAATAAATTTAATTTTATTTTTGCCCAAATCCAACTCAAAATCATTTTGCGCGATTATAAAATCCAAATCTTGATTAAGAATATTTTTTAAATAAATTGCTCCGGCTTTAGAACAAATTATTTTTGCATTTGGCGCCAATTTTATTATTTTTTTTAACGCGCCCGAATGATCCGGTTCGGTATGATTCAAAATAATATAATCGATTGAATCTAAATCACATACTTCTTTTATATTCTCAAGACAATCCTCAAAAAAATCATTGTGACATGTTTCGACCAAGGCAATTTTTTTATCTTTAATCAAAAAAGAATTATATGATGTTCCAAAATCTGTTTTTACTATCACATCTGAAATTCGTGAATTTGGATTTAAAACTCCGACATAATAAATAAAGTCATTTATTTTTTTTGCCATACAAAATTTTTCCTTTGTGTTTATTTTTAGTTTTCCAGTTCAAACATATTTTTTTCTACACCACATTCAGGACAAACAAAATCATCTGGTAAGTTATCAAATTTTGTTCCCGGCGCAATATTTTTTTCTGGTAAACCTAATTCTTCATCGTAAACAAACCCACACACTTCACAAACATATTTCATTTAAAAACACCTCCTAAATAAAAATAATAAAAGGATTATATGCAGAAAAAAAATTTGTTTCAAGAATTATTTTTTTCGAATAAAAATTTTGTTTGGCGCGAAAATTTTTTTATAATGAAGGAAAAAATAAAAGGAGTGGTAAAAAAATGTCCACAAAAGAAAAATTGTTTGCAGTTTTAATTTCTCCATCGAGAAAATATTGGGACAGCTATTATCAAGCTTGTCAAGAGTCAGAAAAAGCAGGCGAAAGATCTTTTTTGCATGACCTGAAAGAATTTGCGCATTTAAAAAAAGGCGAAGATAATAATTTTGCAGCGTATCAAAAAGGAATCACACGTCAACTTTATTTTGAAAAGGTTAACGGCGAATCTAAAATGTTAAATGTTCCGTCGACAACTTATTGGTTAGTTGATAAAAAAGAATATATTGGCATAGGAATAATTCGTCATCGTATGACGAAAGCAATTGAAGAATACGGAGCAAACATTGGCTATGCGATTCGTCTTGGAAAAAGAAATCAAGGTTATGGGACTTTATTATTAAGATTTTTATTACAAGAAGCTTATAGATTTAAAATTAATCCGGCTTTAATAACATGTAGTGAAGATAATATTGCGTCAAAGACATTGATTGAACATGCAGGTGGAATTTTAAGAGATAAATTACCTTCGACAGAACATGGCAAACCGATTACTTTATGTCGTTATTGGGTTAAAACTGATCCTAAATCAATACAGAAAAATAAAAGATCTTGATAGTCAGGATCTTTTTTGTTTACAAAAAATATATGCAATTGGTTTGTTTGTAACTGATAGATTTGATATATGTCGCAAAAAACATTTATACTATCGTTTAAATTTTAAGTACGAATATTTTTTTATTTCGATATGAATATTTATTTATTATCATGATAAGAATATATAAAAAATAAAAAAAGCACGTTGGTAAAAAATTTGTTTTGAAATATTTTTGCTGTGATATATTTGTTTCACAAGCAAATTTTTTTAAGGCTTGTTAAAAAAAATTAAGGAAGGTGGCTTTTATGAAACCAGCTTTAAAATCTTTTGATGTTTTGACGAATCATGATAGTTTTGAGTGTGTAAAAGATGTTTTATTAGTTTTGACGTCTGTTTTTTTATTTGCGTTTTCGGTTGTTGCATTTATAAAAATTGTTTTATTTAACTGTTGCCATAAATATGAATATAAATATGACTGTGGTTATAATGATAAACATGATAGTGATTGTGACTGTGGATGCAATGATAAAGAAAATAATTGTTGTTGTGATTGCGAATAATATTTATGTTATTAAAAAGAGATTGCTCGGGCGAAATCATTTTTTGCCCGAGCAATTTTTTTTAGTTAAAAAAATTTATCTGTGCGCCAAGATTATTTAAATCACGTGAAATATTTTCGTAGCCACGTGAAATAAAATTTTGGTCATGAATTATTGTTTGTCCTTGAGCAGCAAGTCCAGCCAAAATTAAAGCTGCACCACCACGTAAATCTTTGGAAATTAAATTGCTCGCATAAATTTTTTTTACCCCGTTGATAATAAAACTTGAATTATCTTTTAAGATTTTTATTTTCGCACCGGTTTTTATTAATTCTTGAATATGTTTATTTCGGGCGTCAAAAATTTTTTCTTGTACAAAACTTTTTCCGTGAGCAAGTGAAAGTACGGAAACAAATTGTGCTTGCAAATCAGTTGGAAATCCCGGATAAGGTTTTGTAATTAATTTTTTTATGGGATTAATTTTTTTCGGGGCTTTTAAAATGATTGTGTTTTTGAATAAATTGATTTCACTGCCTAATTGCACAAAATTTATTAATGGCAAATGATGTGGGATGATTTTTTTAATTTGTATTTGTCCATGAGTGATTATTGCGGCGAGTAAAAAAGTTCCTGCGACGATTCTATCGGGAATTATTGTGTGTTCTGTATTATTTAATTTTTTTACGCCCGTAATTGTAATTTGATTTGTTCCAGCACCGTTTATATTAGCGCCCATTTTTTTTAAAAAATTTTGTAGGTCGATTATTTCTGGTTCGCGTGCAGGATTAATTATTTTTGTTTCGCCTTTTATAAATATGGAAGCAAGAATAATATTTTGTGTTGCGCCTACACTTGGAAATTTTAATTTGATTGTAGTTGGTTTTAAATTTTTTGCTTCACAAATTATATTTTCTTGGTCGTCAAAAATTTTTACTCCTAGTTTTTTTAAAGAATTTAAATGCAAATCGATTGGTCGATTTCCAAGAGAACAACCGCCCGGATAATTTATTTTTATTTTTTTTAAACGAGATAAAAGACTGCCCATAAAAATTATTGACGAACGCATTTTTTTTACTAAATTTTTTGGCATGATAAATTTATTTAAGCTCGAGGAATTTATTATTGCTGTATGATTTTGATATTTGACTTTGCAACCAAGATATTTTAAAATTTGCATTGCTGTATGTGTATCTGAAATATCGGGACAGTTATGAATTATATTTTCACCTGAATTTAATAAAGTTGCTGCTAAAATTGGAAGAGCAGAATTTTTACTGCCAATTAAATTTATACTCCCGTCTATTTTTTTTTGGCCTGTAATAAAATATTTTCCCAAATTATTTTTCCTCCCTGATTAAAATGTTTTTTTAAATTTTTTTTTGTATAATAAAAAATAAAAAAGAATCACGGCGATATTTTTTGGTCGAGTGATTCTTTTGTTGTATAAATTTATATTATGCTTGTCGAAGTTTTTTGTTTAATGTTTATAAATTAAATTTGGATTTTATTTTTTTTGTTAAAGGAATGTTTTGTTTATAATACGGTTTGCTATGAGTATTTTTTTTTGATATTTATGGCGATGTTTAGTTTTAAAATAAATTTGTGTGGTAAGTGTTTCTTATTTATTTGTTGCTCAATTACAAGATTATCTTGGACTTGATGGAA
>CAMVHY010000080.1 GCA_947167415.1 uncultured Clostridia bacterium | reverse complement strand
CACAATAAATTTTCGCATAAAAAAAGTCGCCCATATAATTTATGTACGGCTTTTTGTTTTTTACTGTTAATGCCGTATTTTATTTAATGAACTGATTGCTCTTGCAACTGATTTTGGCCTGTTTTAATTTCCGATTCTGGCATTAAGGAAATTTCATTGTCATTGATTTTTTTAGGTTGTGTTATTTCATTGTCTTTTATAATCTTAGGGTGAGTAGGTTGACCTTGGAAAAACCATTTCAGAGGGAAAATAACGTTCATATAAACCTTAAAGCAAAAACTATCAAAACTATTCCACTTTGAAGGCATATTTTCCAATTTATTTAATAATGACTTGCCAGCATTTTGACTTTCCAAAATTTTTGATATCAAGGCAAGGCTGTAATAATTAATCGAACCTATGTCAATATTAGAAACCATACAACAATCATCATTAATTTTTGCCTCAATATGTGTGTCCCACTTACTATTTGCATATCTATTAAAATTATAATCGAAAAATTTTGATAAATAGTTGGTATAATGCTCACCCTTTTTTGTATTGATATTTAAATATACATACTCAACAAAATTATCAAGGCTATCAAATCGCAGAATTCCACCATCTTTATCTACTAGATATAATTTTTCTTCAGCCACAAAAATATTATTTTCATCATTTGTGAGTCGCATTAATAAATTAAAATAACGTTTACCTTCTGGTGTGTTGACATTTGAAAATACATATTCAAAAAATTCTTCTACGTTATTGAATTGGTTAATGCCAACATCTTTATCTACTAAATACAATTTTTTCCCAACAAGAAAAATACTATCTTGGTCGCAAGAAGCACTTATTCCAAATTCTGTACAACGCTGTTTAAACCCCTGCAACATATTTGTGCCATCTTTATATTTGAAATTTTGTTCTTTCAGAATAGCACCGATTACTACACCAAATCTTTTGTTTTCTATGATTTTTCTATTATAAGACGTAAGAAACGAGGAACAAATAAAATTCATCAGTCGACCATCTAACTCTATTTTATTAATATTTGCGAAAACAAAATTAATAAATTTCGATAAATAGTATTCATCAAGCAAATATCTACCTAATTTAATCTGTACTCCATCAAAAATTTTTTTTAGATCAACCTTTTTATTATTCTTATTTATATCTTCAGAACAACATTTAACTCCGCCTTCCAATAGTTCCAACAACTCGTTTAAGTTGTCATCAGTCAAATAAAAAATTTTTTCTTTTTGGCTTTTATATTTAGCATTTAGTAAACGCTCAAAACTATCAACGCTAATCTGTATATTGTTATTATAAAAGTTTTTTTTCACATCAAACTCTTTCGACATATTTGTCCTAAAATCCGCAGCCACATCCGCTGTTAAATTTTCATGTTCTAAAACAAAATTCAAAACACGTTGAATTTTATCGGAATCTTGGCTTGAGGCTAAAAAAACTTGTAACATCGAATCATATCCACGGTAATCTTTTGACATACTAGCTTCTAAATCCGCCAACTTTTTCAATTGTTCTTCCTCTGCATTTTCAATTATCTCAATCAATTTTTCTTCACCAACTATACGTTCTATAAGGGCTTTTCTAAATTCGTAAAAACCCAAACATAAATATATCTTATTATTATAAAACAGTGACAATATATCAAGTAATTTATCCATAGTATTTATTATTCCATTTTCAATTAGCGGATAATCCACCGGCAACGGATGAGTATCATCCACTATCCCAAACTTTTTTAATTCTTCCATGCTCTTTCTTGATTGATATCCTGAGCCGAACAGCATACGAGTATAAATTCTAGTTATCATGTAGTCGTCCATTACATTACGCCTGAATTTAAGAATTTTATCCATCATGTTACTTAACTCTTTTTCTAAATAGCTGTAACTACTTTTTTGTTTTACCAAGTCTAATATCTCTTGTTTTTTTAATTCTACATCCCATACATATAATTCTTGACGGCGCAGTTGCAAATTATCCAATATTCCACCAATATCTCTCAGTTTTTTTGTTAATTCTTTTAACATCTGATCGACTTGTTCTCGTTTTTGTTTAATCCTATCATAGTACGATTTTTCACCATGTATTTTCGCCATTAAGCTTTTTAATTCCTCGAAATCCTTTATTTTCAGTTTTCCTAATTTATATTTAAGAACACAACATAATTCGTTTTCGAAGTCATCTTTATAACTAGACAAACAAACACTATAATGTGGCCAATCTATAAAACGTGTAGCCTCAGAAATTAAATCCTTGCTACCATCTTTGTATCCGCTAAATTTAAATTTCATATTTCTATTTATAGTATCGACCAAATCTTGCATCCTCTCTTCTTTCAACATTTTATTTTCAGCACTATTTTTTTCTGCCATTTAAAAATCATCCTCCAAAATTAATTTCATTTATTATAACACACAAAAATTTTAAAAGCAAATTTAATTTCTCAATCAAAAATTAATATATGAAATTAAATCTTTGATAATATTATCAAAAACATATTTTAAAAGCAAATATAAACTGCCGCAGAAACACGCCACATTTAAAATTTTCGCTTGATAAGATTTTTCATTCATATTCATAAAAACTTCTGCCACCGATTGCAAACACGCGATAAAAAAAATCTCACCTATCAACACAATAAATTTTCGCATAAAAAAAAATCACCCATACAGTCTATGCGTGACATTTTATTTTTTATTTCTCTTATCAAATCATTTATTTTTATACGCTTTTAAATAAATCAACAAAACAGAAATATCTGCATGTGAAACTCCGGCGATTCTTAATGCTTGTCCTATATTTTCCGGCTTAATTTTTTCCAAATGATCTATTGCCTCACGACTCAATCCTTTTATTAATCTATAATCAATTTCCCTAGGCAACTTTTTTTCTTCCAGCTTTTTAAACTTTTCAATCTGATTCATTTGCCGTTTTATATATCCTTCGTATTTAATTTTAATATTAACCTGCTCACAAACTTCTTCATTCAAAAAATTATTCCTATCCAAATCAATCTCTTTTAAAATAAAATAATCCAACTCCGGCCTTTTAATTAATTCATCCAAATAAACTCCATTTAATAAAACATTACTCTTATGCTCCAACAAAATTTTATTTATTTTATCATCTGCTTTCACAAAAACTTTTTTTACGCGCGCCAATTCTTTTTCAATTTCATTTTTTTTAATCAAAAACTTTTCATATCTATCTTTTTTTATCAAACCAACTTCAAATCCCATTTCCGTCAATCTCAAGTCAGCATTATCTTGCCGCAAAATTAATCTATATTCAGCGCGCGATGTCATCATTCTATACGGCTCTTTGCTTCCTTTCGTAACCATATCATCAATTAAAACGCCAATATATCCTTCAGACCTTTTAATTATTAACGGCTCATAATTTTTTATATACATAACAGCATTTATCCCAGCAATAATTCCTTGAGCTGCTGCTTCTTCATATCCTGAACTTCCGTTAAATTGCCCAGCACTAAATAATCCTGAAATATTTTTAAACTCCAACGATAATTTTAATTGCGTTGCATCAATACAATCATATTCAATAGCATAACCCGTCCTAGTAAATTCACAATTTTCTAATCCGGCGACACTTCTATACAATTCAATTTGAACATCTTCCGGCAACGACGTCGATAATCCCGAAGCATACATTTCATTCGTATCTTCTCCTTCGGGCTCGATAAAAACCTGATGACTAATTTTATCTGCAAATCTTATAACTTTATCTTCAATCGAAGGACAATATCTGGTTCCTGTTCCTTCTATTAATCCCGAATACATTGGCGACCGCATAATATTTTTTTTAATAATTTCATGCGTTCTCTGATTCGTGTAAGTCAAATAACATAAAATTTGCTCGCGATTTAAATTTTTATTCTCAAAAGAAAACGGAACAATTTTTTTATCCCCATACTGCACCTGCATTTTTTCAAAATCAATCGTCTTTTTATTTATTCTTGCCGGCGTCCCCGTTTTAAATCTATACATTTTTATTCCTAAATTTTTTAAGCTCTCACTTAATTTATTACTCGCTTTAAATCCATTCGGCCCGCTATAAACAATATTTTCTCCTGTTAAACACCTTGCATTTAAATACGTCCCCGTACAAATTATTACAGCTTTCGATTTATAAATCGCTCCACTACTTAATAAAACACCACAAACTTTTTTATTTTCAACCAAAATTTTTTCTGCTTCGCCTTGCCTAATCAAAAGATTTTCCTGATTCTCAAGCGTTTTTTTCATTTCGTGACTATATTTAAATTTATCTGCCTGCGCTCTTAAAGAATAAACAGCCGGACCTTTTCCCGTATTTAACATTCTTGACTGAATAAAAGTTTTGTCAATATTTTTTGCCATTTCTCCACCTAACGCATCTATTTCACGAACCAAATGTCCTTTCGAAGTTCCACCAATATTTGGATTGCATGGCATCATCGCAATCGAATCTAAATTTATTGCAAACATAATCGTTTTTAAATTCATTCGAGCACATGCAAGCGCCGCTTCACATCCTGCATGACCTCCGCCAATTACAACAACATCAAAATCTCCTGCATAATAATTTTTTTCCATAAATTAACCTCTTTTTTATTTTCCAACACAATATTTACTAAATATCTCGTCTATTATTTTATCACTAACCGACTCGCCAGTAATTTCCCCGAGAAAATCATACGCATCGCGCAAATCAATCGAAATTAAGTCACACGGCATTTTATTTTTTATCGTCTCAAGAGTTTTTAATAAACTTTCATACGCTTTTCTTAACGCGCTTTCATGCCGCTTATTACAAATATAAACTTCATCATTTTTATCCAAAATATTTTTTTCTAAAAACAAACTTTTAATTTTATTTACTAAATCTTCTATACCAAGATTTTTTTGTGCCGAAATTTTTATTAACTCCTCATTCAAATCTTTTTCTTCCAAA
The DNA here is from genome assembly GCA_947167415.1 of uncultured Clostridia bacterium. Classification (GTDB taxonomy): domain Bacteria; phylum Bacillota; class Clostridia; order Lachnospirales; family CAMVHY01; genus CAMVHY01. Next base: position 1,654 of record CAMVHY010000080.1, on the reverse strand, counting down.
AATAATTTTTGCTCTAAATCAAATTTATTCGCCACAAACAAAATTTTTTTATCATTTTTTTTACATATATCAATCAAATTTTTATCATCAACATCAAATTCTCGCGACCAATCAAAAACAAATAAAATCAAATCCGCCATTTTTAAACAATCAAAAGCTTTTTGTATTCCCAAATTTTCTATTTTATCCTCTGTTTTATGTATTCCCGCAGTATCTAAAATTTTTGCTGTAACTCCACCAATATTTATAAATTCATGAATCACATCTCGTGTTGTCCCGGCAATTTCTGTTACAATCGCAGAATCTTTTTTTGACAGCGCATTTAAAATCGAAGACTTTCCTACATTTGGCTTTCCAATAATCGCAATATTTATTCCGTTTTTTATAATTTCACCAACATCTGACGAATCAAGCAATTTTTTTATTTGCTCCGCGACTTTTAAAATATTTAAATATATATCCTGCGTTTTTATTTCATATTCCTCAGGATAATCTATTGCTGCCTCAATTTGCCCCAAAACATCCAAAATTTTTATCATGCATAAATTTATTTCTTGCGACAATTTTCCTTTCAACTGCTTAAAAGCTATATCATTCGCAAAATCATTTTGCGCGTTAATAATATCTATCACGGCTTCCGCTTGCGACAAATCTATTCTTCCATTTAAATAAGCCCGCTTCGTAAATTCGCCTGGCTCAGCCAATCGTGCACCATTTTTTAAAACCAAATCTAAAATTTTATTTACACAAACTAAACCGCCGTGACAATTTATTTCGACAACATCTGCTCGCGTATAAGTTCTTGGCGCCAACATTATCATTACCAAAACTTCATCTAGCAATAAATTATTTTTTTCTGCATCAAAAATAAATCCATAATAAATTTTATGTGAAACAAAATTTTTTTCGCGCGACTTAAAAATTTTTTGCAAGACCTTTAAAGCATCCGTGCCACTGATTCTTATAATTCCAATTCCACCTGTTCCAATCGGTGTAGCAATTGCCGCAATTGTATCCTCAATCATTTTTTCCTCCAAAATTTTTTTATCATGCAATATTTTACATAAAAAAACACGAGTTCAAAAACCCGTGTTTCTTTACTTTAAAATACTTTATTTATTATCAACTAAATCCCGTTGATATTGTTGATATCATTGATATCATTATAAATCGTGTTGATATTCCTATAAAATAGTTGTTCCTGACCATCAGTACCAGATTTCTGACTATCACCATTATAAAAAGAAAAAATACCATTAAAACCTTTACCTCTGGAACGTTCTGCTTCCGAGACAAAATTTGGATTTTTATTTGCTTTGTTTTCTTCTTTTATTTGTTCCTCTGTTGGTAAATCAACGCCGCTATCGTTAAAATATGACTGCGAATCCGTATCAATACCGTGATTTCTGTTTAGGGACTGATTCTGAAAATTAACCTCATACTGAAAATTATCCGGAAAATTATCATAATAGATGTTTCCAAGGGCCATTTGTCGTTCCATTGTATTATTTAAAGAGTTACCCAGACTCCCACTAGATAGTGTCTATACAAAGAAAGATAAAAAAGAGTAATAAACTATAAAATAAAGTATATGTAATGGATGGAATAAAGAGTTTGAATGAAATAGAATCAAAGTATAACTCATTATTTGATA
>CAMVHY010000079.1 GCA_947167415.1 uncultured Clostridia bacterium | reverse complement strand
AATGCCCTCCATTTGCAACCATTCTCTATTATGTAAAGCATTGCACACATGAATTGGTAGTTTGATATCTTCGCCGGTTTCCTCGCTATCGGCATTAATTCCTCTAGCTTTTTATATTGTATTTTTATAAATTTCATATCTCCATCTTATCACTTCTTTCTTTTTGCTCAATCTATTTTTATTTTATGTGAATGCTACCTAACACAATAAAAAAACAAACTTTATATAAGATAATTGCAATATATTCTTGTATTACGAATTTTATTTAGCTATTGACAAAATAGAAATATATATTTTTAATAAAAAAGATTAAAGTTTTATGACTTTAATTAAAAAAATTAGGAGTGATTATTTATGGAAGATAATACTTTCTTTGCAGAAAAAAAATATGTAGATGAGATTTCTATGTACAATCTAGTTGAAAATTTAAGAGACTTGAAAGATAAATTTTGTGAAGATAAAAATTCATCCGAATATTGGTGCTATGTTTTTTCAAAGCACAAAGGTCAAAATCGTTATATTTATAACGAATTTAAAAAATGGGATGGGCAAACGCATAATTTTAAGATTATATCGAAATCAAAAGATATTAACGGGAATGTAGAAGGATTAAAACTATTTATCAGACAATTAACTGATAAAAATAAATCATTCTTAGATGCTTTGAATACAGCATCTGAAATACAAACAGATACTTTATCAAAATTCGGATTTACTTGTTTAGATGGCAAATTTTATTTAGATGAACAATCAGGAATTTATAAACTCGATAAATTAATATACACCGATTCAAAAGGAACGGAGCATTGTGTAACACAATCAGCAGCTTATAAGCCGAAAGACAAAAAAATATGTATGACCGTTGATGGGGAAAAGCGCGAAGTGTTTTTTAAAAAAGGGAGTTTGTTAGGAAAAAAGGAAAAATTGTATTTTGATGCACTTTATATTTTGGAACAGGCAAAAAACAAGGTGATAAGAGATTTTAGGAATCTTAAAATTAGAATAGCAATTTTTATCAAGTCGAGTTTTTTCGATGATGACAAATGGCATCTTGATGATTATGCCATTCGAAATTTAGAAAAAGGAGATAATGCCCATGGAAAATATGTATCACAGTGCGATAAGTTTTATGGTGGTAGGAAAAGATCAGTTGGTATAACTACGGATGGATTAAAAGTCTTTGTTGGTTCTGTTTGTTTTGAAAAAGAAAGTTTTTCCGAACTATCAGATAATCAGAAAATGCAAATCTTACAAAATAATGGGTTTGTTGAAGTAAATTTGTATGAAATATCTTATTATGATCAGAAAACAAAGGAATATATTGCTAAAAAAGCATTTCTTACACCTGATTTTTCCGAAAGTGAAACTATAGATAAATCAATAGTGGCAATAGAGAAAGATGAAAGTAATGTTGTTGGAGAAATGTATAAAACACCGAAGCAAAGAGAAGAAGTTTGGCAAAACCTGAAAGAAAACTCAATAATTATCAAGAAAAGAATGTGGACTCTAAATAGTGCGTCATTTACAATCAATCGTTTAAGCTTGGCAACATTTTTAAATAGTATTTTAGAACAAAATAATAATTTAAAATTTGAATTTGTAATTAATGGCGCATCCTGTGAAAAACAGTCAAATGCATTTTCCGTTGATTATAAAAATGGAACTAAGGAAATTGTTGTAGAATATGCTGGTGGTAGAGGTATTTACAGTTTATGTTTAAAAGTTTTCAATGGTACAAATAAAGATCCAATTAAACCATTTTTATTTTTACAAAATGATGGGGAAAATCTTTGTTTTTTTGGCGGAAACAAAAAAACAGATATAAAAGTAACAGAAGATATGTCGCGGACTTTAAGACATTGGGGAAAAAATTTTTTGAAGAACAGATTTACAAAAGGAGTAGCACCGGTTTTTAGTAATAGTTTTTGTATCCCTGAATTATCTAATCAAAGTGAACTTGCTACTCCAGGTGAAAAAAAACCGATGCAAATAAATATTGACGAAAATCAAAAATAAAATTAGATGACCTATTTAATTTTACAAATAAAAAAGCCCTTATCTAAATAAGATAGCGGCTTTTTTTATAATCATTATTATAATGAAAAATCTCTTCTTTCCAAAAAAATCATATATATCTTTTCAATCTATTTACTCCTAACAAAACATATTCGCGTTTTCCAAAAGCCGAAAATCTAAAATATCTTTCTCCGTTTTTTCCAAATCCAATTCCCGGCGTTCCAACGATACCAAAATTATTTAGCAAAAAATCAAACCATCCCCAACAAGAATATTTTTCCGGAATCTCAAACCAAACATAAGGCGCATCCTGTCCACCAAAAACTTTAAATCCAATATTTTTTAAATCATTAAAAATAATTTTTGCGTTTTCCATATAATATCTTATGTTTCCCATACAAGCTTGTTTCCCGGCTAAACTAAAAACTGCTTGCGCGCCTCTTTGAACTATATAAGAAACTCCGTTTGTCTTCGTACACTGCCTTCTCGTCCATAATTTATTTAAATTTATTTTTTCTCTCACTAAATTTTTTGGCACAACCGTATAACCACATCTTAATCCTGTAAATCCTGCCGATTTCGAAAAACTCCTAAATTCAATAGCACATTCTTTTGCGCCGTCTAATTCATAAACCGAATGCGGAATATTATTTTTATTATCATTTAAATTTCCGTGTGAAATAAATTTTTCATATGCCCCATCATATAAAATTACGCTTTTATTCTCATTCGCATAATCAATCCATTTTTGCAATTTATCTTTATTCATACCAATTCCCGTTGGATTATTCGGATTACAAATATAAATCAAATCAAGCTTTCTTTTTATATTTTCCACTTCAGGACAAAAATTATTTTCCGCAACACAATCCAAAAAAATTATTTCGCGCCCATCCATTACATTCGTATCCAAATATTCCGGATAAACCGGATCACAAATTCCAACCACGTTATTTTTATCAAATAAATCCAAAATATTTCCGATATCTGCTGCTATTCCATCCGAAATAAAAATTTCATCCAAGTCAAACCCAAAATTCATATACTCATTTTTTATTATTTCTTCTTTCAAAAAATTATAACCTGTCTCGGGCGAATAACCCCTAAAAGTTTTTTCGTCTCCCATTTCACCTACAGCGTTTTTTATTGCCTCAATAATAACTTTTGGCAAAGCTTTTTTTACATCACCAACTCCCAAATTTATTATCTCTTTTCCAACATTTTTTTTTTTATAACTTTCTGTCCGCGAAACAACTTCAGTAAATAAATAACTTTCTTTCAAACTTAAAAAATTTTTATTCACAAACATAAATTCCCTCCAACAAAATTTTTTTTACCCAACAAAATTATCTAAATCAAAACTTCCATCGCAAATATTTTTTGCCTCGCCAGACATAAAAATATTTTCTTTTTCATCACAAAAAATATTTAATTCTCCTCCTGGCAATTTTATTTTTACAATTTTATTTTTATCAATCAAATTATTTTTTAAAGCCACAGCAAAAACAGCACACGCTCCCGTTCCGCACGCCAAAGTTATTCCTGACCCGCGCTCCCAAACTTTTACATCAATACAATTTTTATTTTTTATCTTCGCAAACTCAACATTAATTTTATTTCTAAAACAAATATTATTTTCTATCTCATATCCATATTTTTTTACATCTAAATTCTTAAAATCTAAATCATCTAAAAAAATAACCGCATGCGGATTTCCAATCGAAACACATTCACAAATAAATTTTTTATTATCAACAACCAAATCAATTTTATTTTTATTTCCAGCTATACCAATTTTTTTTACATCAAAACATGCTTTTCCCATATCAACTTTTACATTTTCAACCAAATTATTTTTTATTTCTAGCTCCAATTTTTTTATTCCTGCAAGCGTCTCAATCTCCAAATTTTTTTTATTTTCATCAACTAATTTTTTTTCATAAACAAATTTTCCCACGCATCTTATTCCGTTTCCACACATTTCTGCTTCTGTTCCATCAGAATTTATTATTCGCATTTTAAAATCTGCTTTATCGCTTTTTAAAATTAAAATTAATCCATCTGCTCCGATACCAAAATTTTTATCGCTTAGTTTTTTTGCCAACACAAATATTTTTTTCTCATCCAAAAAAAAATTATTTTCTCGCACACAATCTATATAAATATAACTATTTCCTAAACCGTGCATCTTACTAAATTTTATCTTCATAAAAAAATTTCACCCAATAAAAATTATAAATTAAAACAGCTTGTCATTTATATTTTTTTTCCACATATAAATCAATAAAAAAATAAAATCTGGGTGATTTACGCGTGAAAAAAATTTTTTTGCTAGCAATAATTATTCTTTTATCTCCTTTTTATTCCAAAATAATTTTTGCCGACGATATAAACAACAAAATCCTCGACCAAGAATTAAATAATTATGACTTCGAAAATATAAATTCCGTAATTAATTCAAATCCCGACCAAGATATTCCAAAAATAAATTTTATTTCGCTCATAAAAAAAATTATTACTGGCAAATTCGATTTTCTTTCTTTAATTCAAATTAGCAATCAAATTTTTTTTCGTGATTTAAATAATAATCTATATCAAACAAAAAAATTATTTTTATTAATTATTTTATCCTCGCTCATACAAAATCTTGCTTCTGCATTTAAAACAAGTTCCGTTTCACAAATCGCTTTTTACATAAACTATATAATTATCATTAACAATTTATTTTTCGCATTTAAAAACTCTTTTTCAATCACAAAAACTTTATTATCAAATCTTATTAATTTAATTAATTCAGCTTTACCTTTAATAATAAATTTAATCTTCATGACAGGAAAAATTTCGTCGTCAACTATTTTTAACCCAATTATTTTTTTTGTTTCAGATATTATGATTTTACTTATAAATTTTCTTTTGCCCGCAATAAATTTTTTTTTCGTTCTACAAATAATAAATAATCTAACAGACAAAAATTTAATTACGAACTTAGCTTTGCTTACAAAAAATTTAATTTCGTTGAGTTTAAAAATCATCGCATTTTTTTTCATGTCGATTTTATCTCTTCAAAGATTAGCGGCGCCACTCATGGAAAATTTTTTTATCAAGAGTACAAAATTTGCTGTCGATTTAATTCCTTTTGTCGGAGAAACTTTTACCGATGCCGTCGATTCAATAATTTCTTGGGCATATTTAATTAAAAACGGAGTTTTGATTTCATTTATAATCGCAATCATATTTTTTTGCATGGCACCAATTTTAAATTTAACTGCTTTCGTTTTGATATATAAAATTTTTTCCGCTGTAACCCAACCTATCTGCAATAAACAAATTTTAAATTGTCTTGAAAGTATTTCTACAGCGCATATCTTATTACTTTCATGTGCTTTTTGTGCGATAACAATTTTTATCTTTGCAATAATTATTTTTATATCAATTTAACTTTTTAACTTTATAAAATCTTTTGCAACAAAAAAAATCTCAATGACTTAATTTAAATCATTAAGATTTTTATTTACGTTAAACCAAAACACTACCATTTTTAATTTACCGTAACAAAATTTTTATTAAATACAAAAAAAATATACCCCACAAATTTAAAATAAAAATTATTCCTGCCGTAAGAAAATTTATTCCAATACAAAATTTTTTCGCATGACAAAAATTAATTAAAAACATATTAATAAAATAAATTAACCCAAGCCCAAATCCCACCGAAAATATTTTTTTTAAAATAACTCTAACCTGTCTAATAAAAAATAATATCAAAATCGCCACAACACAAATCCATATCATAAAATTATTTTCATTTAAACAAAAATCCAAACCTAATCACTCTCTTATAAATTCATAAACTTAATTTTTTTTTCTTTACATAAACCAATATAAAATTTATATCTCATCTGCAACGCTTTAATTTCATAAATATAACTATCAATCAAATCACTATTTGTCTCATAATTTAATTTATTTTCAAGTACATATAAATCTTCCCGTATTTTTTTTATATTATCCAAAATATTTTTCTCATCATAACACAAATTTATATTTTTCACCCCAAAAATAAATCTCAATAAAAAATATAATCGCACACATAAAATAATATTCGTCTTAAAAAATAAACTTACAGACAAAAAAAGCCGCTTATAATTAGCGACTTTAATCAAAAAACTATTTTCCCCTAAAATTATTTTTTTTGCGCTTCAAAAGCTTCACGAACCGCGCGTGCCAATTGATCTCCACAAGAAGTTCCTTTTTGTCCGCACTCAACACCTTTTAATTTTTTTTCTATCTCTTCAACAGTATATCCATCAACTAAACGCGCAATTGCTTTTAAATTTCCATTGCATCCGCCGGTAAATTTAATATTTCTTATGACATCGCCATCAATATCAAAACTAATAATCTGAGAACAAGTTCCATGCGTCTTGTAATCATAATGCATTTTTACCACCCCCAATAAAGTTCTATAAAAAAACAAGTTTCGCAAAAGATACTAGCCCTTTTTTTTTATCCAGTCAAATTTATTTTGCTCGCAATCAAAAAAAATCATACAAACCAAAATAATTTTTATCACACACAAAAAAAATCAGGCAAAATATTTATTATCACAATAAAATTTTTTGCCTGATTATAAATTTAAAAAAACA